>JBFELW010000233.1:0-4396 GCA_041551995.1 Paenisporosarcina sp. | reverse complement strand
TTGAATGGGGCTGTTCGCTTTGCTCTGCAGCCTTTTCTGTTGGGATTTTCTAGTAGAAGGGCGCCCGATTTTTCAGATTTTACAACTTAAACACATTTTTTTACAATTGAGCTACTCCTCACCTACAAAAACACCCGGCAAGCGACAGCTGGCGGGGCCAATTATAGTCTTCCTAAGATACGTTTAATGAAAAATGCTTTGAATGGGGCTGTTCGCTTTGCTCTGCAGCCTTTTCTGTTGGGATTTTCTAGTAGAAGCGCGCTCGCTTTTTCAGCTTTTTCAACGTGACGCCTCTTTTTACAACGTCAATCTCACTTTTTACAACGTGAACACCTTTTTTTACAATTGAGCTACTCCTCACCTACAAAAACACCCGCCGAGTACAACATCAACCATAAAGAGTACAACTGAAATTTCTTTACCGCACCAAAAAATGCCATGAACGCTGGGTTCATGGCATCATAAAATGGTTTACTTTCTTGTCTTTAAAAAAAGTACAGAAAGACTATTTGTCTTCCTGCACTTCTTCAACTATATTAATGGTTAATTGCATAATTCGATTTCGATCCATTTCATTTACTTCAAATCGGAGGTTCTCGTATGTGAATTGCTCGTCAATTTCTGGCATATGACCTAATTGTTGAAGGACAAAACCGCCAATGGTGTCATGATCGTTCGGTATTTCAATTTTAAACATGTCATTAACATCTTCAATTTCAAGTCTACCGTGGCAGATCAACCGATGTTCTGTCATTTCAAAAACTAATACTTCTTCATCCTCATCTGATTCGTCTTCAATTTCTTGACCAATCATTTCTTCGATGATATCTTCGTGCGTTACAATTCCTAAAGTTCCACCATACTCATCGAGTACTATGGCCATATGCTTTTTCTTCGCAAGCATTTGTTTGAACACTTTTTCCACGCTCACTGATTGAACAACGAATAGTGGCTCTTGATCCATTAGGTCTTCAAGCTCCATATTTGGGTCCATAGACCATTCAATGAATGTTTTCGAATAAAACATCCCCACGATATGATCCATGCTTTCTTCATACACTGGGTATCTCGTATAGTAATGTTCCAAAATGATATTACGTACTTCATCATATGTAGCATTTGCAGGTATTCCCACTATTTCCATACGATGTGTTTCAAGGACGTCTTGAACGTCTTTATTCGGAAAATCAAGTACGCCTTTTAAGCGTTCAGATTCTTCTTCTTCAAATGTACCTTCTGTTGAAGCGATGTCCACCATTGATCGTAGTTCTTCTTTTGTTAGTGTTGCTTGTTTTACTGTTCCCTTTGAAATAATACGAATAAAAATATTCGTAAACTTAGCAATTAAAAATGTAAGGGGTCGTAAAATTAAAACAAGGAACGAAATAATCGGCGCCACTATATAAGAAATGCGATCCGCGAATGTCACAGCTATGGTTTTTGGTAGCACTTCTCCGAAGATGATGATTATCACCGTTAATGCCGTTGTGGCAATTGCTAAATCCCATCCGTATTTAATAGCTATTAATGTTAATAAAGTAGGAAGTAAAATGTTCACGATATTGTTACCTATCAATATCGTTGTAATCATACGGTCCGGTTTCGCGAGTAGCATCAAGAGTTTTTGCGATATCCGCTCTCCTTGCTCGGCACGAAGCTGGACCTTCATCCTATTTACAGCTGTAAGTGCCGTTTCACTACCCGAAAAGAAAAACGACAATACTAAACAAATGGCTAAACCAACAAATTCCAACCTTGTTTCCTCCTATATGAGTTACAGAATCCGCTCATTTCAATATCTATAACTATAGCATATTCCAATTTTCCCTGTCTCATTTGAGAATTCAATTTATTCAATTGATTATGATATACTATTTCTATACTCGAACTATTTTGAAAAGAGGGATTTCATGAGCAAGTTGGATGAGTTAAATGCGTATCTTGAAAAGAAGAGAGAAGAACACTTAGACGAATTGAATCAATTTTTACGAATACCAAGTGTCAGTTCATTGTCAGAACACAAGAATGACATGAGAACCGCTGCTGAATGGCTGTCAAATTCATTGAAAAACGTTGGGCTAGAAAATGTTTCTATTGATGAAACAAAAGGACATCCTGTCGTTTATGCAGATTGGTTACACGCAGAAGGAAAACCCACTATTTTAGTATATGGTCACTATGATGTACAACCTGTTGACCCTTTAAATTTATGGGAAACTGAACCTTTCAATCCAACTATTCGTGACAACAAGCTATACGCTCGTGGGGCTAGTGACGATAAAGGTCAAGTGTATATGCATGTTAAAGCGATAGAGGCTTTATTCCAACAAGAAGGTAAACTACCGGTAAATGTGAAGTTTTGTATTGAAGGTGAAGAAGAAATAGGAAGTCCAAATCTTCCTGCCTATGTAGAAGAAAATAAATCTAAATTAGCTGCAGATTTGATTGTCATTTCAGATACGGGCATGCAGGGTCCAGGACAACCTGCCGTATGTTATGGACTCCGTGGACTTGCAGGCGTAGAAATAGAAGTGAAGGGTCCTAAGAGTGATTTGCATTCCGGACTTTATGGTGGCGGTGTTCAAAATTCAATACATGTCCTGGTTGAATTACTGGCATCATTCCGTGACCAAGAAGGCACGATTCAAGTAGAAGGCTTTTACGATAATGTTCGAGAAGCAACAGATGAAGAACGTGCTGCATACAAAGAGCTTGAATTTGATGAAGAAGCTTTAAAAGAAGAGTTAAGAGTAAACGAATTATTTGGGGAAAAAGGATTTACTTATTTAGAGAGAACTTGGATTCGTCCTACTTTAGAAGTAAATGGTGTATATGGTGGATTCTCTGGTGAAGGGATTAAGACTGTTTTACCTGCACAAGCAGGTGCTAAAATAACATGTCGTCTCGTTCCAGACCAAGACCCTGAAGAAATTGTTGCAAAATTAAAAGCACATATCGAGAAGTATAAACCTGTTGGGGTATCAGTAGAAGTCAAAGAGTTCGATAAAGGCAAGCCTTTCATTACGCCTTTCGATCACCCCGCTATTCAAGCAGCAGGCCGTTCATATGAGAAGGTGTATAATGTACCAACAGCCTATGTGCGTGGTGGCGGTTCAATTCCTATCGTTGCTTCATTTGATGAAATTTTAAAGTTACCTGTTGTGTTAATGGGCTTTGGACTAGCTTCAGAAAACTTCCATGCGCCTAACGAACATTTCCATTTGGAGAACTTCGATCAAGGATTACGTGTAATTGGCGATTACTATTATGAGATTGCTAATTTCAAACCTGAAGACTTAAAGAAATAAATAATAAGGAAAAAGTAAAAAAGGGCTGTCCAGAAAGTCATTTAAAATGACTTCTAGAACAGTCCTTTTTAATTTGTTCGTTAAAAACAAGAGTTTAATTTGATCCAAAGAAAGTAATGAATTCTTCTAAAGATTTACGCGGTCTTGCTTTTGGCATTTCGTCAAAGTAACCGAACTGCAGCATGCTAATAATCCGTTCTCCTTGCTTTACACCCATTGCTTCTCTGAATTTTGGTGCATCAATGAATGGAGGCGTCTTCCAACAAGAACCGATTCCTAAATCCCAGGCAAGTAGTTGTGCGTTTTGAATATAGGCACTTGCAGCTGCATAATCTTCTAAACGTTCCTTTTGACGAACATCCTCTGGCACGATCATAAATGCATAAGCTCCAGGAGATGTAAATTTCTTCATATTTTTCGTTAGTTCTTCATCACTCATATCTTTCCATTTTGGTACTCCGAACTCACGTAACAACTCATGCAGCTCAGATAATTCTTTACCACATGCAACCACTAAGCGCCAAGGTTCACGACTTCCATGATTTGGTGCCCATTTTGCATCTTCTAAGACAGTGAGTAATGTTTCTCTATCAACAGGCTGTCCGTTAAAATTCTTGATTGATCGTCTCTGGACGATGGCATCGCGTACTGTTAAAGATTGGTCATTCATTTTGTATGTTCTCCTTTACGTTCTAAAATTAAAACCAAATATGCGCGATCACACCTAAAATAATGAGGTGAAAGATTTGGTCGACCATTATGATAAGCCAAGAAGCTTCTTTACCCTCTGTTTTCATTATATGTTTTACCCACCAAGAAACAAAGGTTCTTTGGTCCAATAAAATATGACTTACGAGGATTAAAACGATTGCGCCTAAAGGTAACATTCCATGACCTAGATAGACTATTGCTGTAACCGCGACTGTATAAATCATACAGTGAACAAGAAGTGGAAACCATTCTTTTGCTTTTCTCGTAGCCATCCAGTTTGTTTGAAATAAGTAATCCCCTATTAAATGACCAATGAGCATATAACTAAATATAGACATGAGTGTCCCCCAAACCCTTTGTGAAATCGTCACGTAAGC
>JBFELW010000232.1:0-4400 GCA_041551995.1 Paenisporosarcina sp. | reverse complement strand
GAATCCTTCTTTTGTAATGGCAAACATGCCCCCAGGGGACGTTTAAAGTTATAAAGTGGATACCCACCTGCTGTTTGCGGGTTCAAAACGATACGCTTCATAATGACG
Source organism: Paenisporosarcina sp. (assembly GCA_041551995.1). GTDB lineage: Bacteria > Bacillota > Bacilli > Bacillales_A > Planococcaceae > Paenisporosarcina. Next base: position 4,292 of record JBFELW010000232.1, on the reverse strand, counting down.
GCACGATTGGGATTCGTCCTAAATTATGTATAATCCCTCTAGCAATTGCTAGAGGGTTTTTATTGACGTTAATTCCTACTAAAATGATATAGATTGTGAGGGCGAAACATGTTACATCAATTTTCTCGAAATGAATTAGCTATAGGAACAGAAGGCGTTGACCTATTAAAAAAAACAACGGTTGCCATTTTAGGTATAGGAGGGGTTGGGTCTTTTGCAGCTGAAGCTTGTGCAAGAAGTGGGGTTGGTAAGATCATACTTGTCGATAAAGACAATGTAGATATTACGAATATCAATCGTCAACTTGTTGCCTACACATCAACTGTAGGACGATCAAAATCTGAAGTAATGAAAGAGCGTATTTTAGATATTAACCCAGAATGTGAAGTGCACGATTTACATATGTTTTATACAGAAGAAACATTCGAGGAATTCTTCAGCCATAAACTGGATTATGTAATTGATGCATCGGATACCATCATTTATAAAATTCATTTAATGAAAGAATGCTTATCCCGTGGGATAAAAGTAATCTCTAGTATGGGTGCAGCCAACAAATCAGACCCGACAAGATTTAAAATTGCAGATATTTCTAAAACGCATACCGATCCTTTAGCTAAAGTTATTCGGAAAAAACTAAGAAAAGAAGGGATTTACAAGGGGATACCCGTTGTCTTTTCAGATGAGAGCCCAATTGTCGTTCGAGCAGATGTAGTAGGAACAGTTGGTAAACCAGATGCGAAAATTCGTAAAGCTAAAATGCCACCATCTTCAAATGCATTTGTGCCTTCAGTTGCAGGATTAATTGCAGCGAGCTGGGTAATAAATGATATTACAAAGGAAATACCAATTAAACGAGTAAAATCATAAAAAGAAGTAATTCGCATCTACTGCGAATTACTTCTTTTTTAGTTTAAACGTTTCTAATTTTTGATAAATACCAGCGAGCTTCTTTTCTTCCCCAGCGAGTACGGGTTCGTAAAATTTGGAATCTAGTAAGTTATCTGGCAAGTAGCTTTGATTAACCCATCCACCAAACGATCCAATTGGAGTATTGTGTGGATATATATAGCCTTCGTGTCCTAAAGCTGAGGCACCAGCGTAATGGGTATCTTTCAAGTGGCTTGGAATATCGCCCACTTTTCCTGCATGGATAGAGGCAATAGCCGCATCGATAGCTTTATAAGCTGAATTTGACTTCTCTGATAAACACATCTCAACTACTGCATTTGCTAAAGGAATACGAGCTTCAGGTAAACCTAATCGCTCAGCTGCTTGTATACTAGCAAGTACATGGGCTCCTACTGCTGGGTTTGCTATACCGATATCTTCATATGCCATCACGAGAAGTCTTCTAGATACAGCCACTAAGTCACCATTCTCCAGTAAATGTGCTAAATAATACATCGCAGCATTAACATCACTACCGCGGACTGATTTTTGTAATGCTGAAAGTAAGTTATAAAAATGCGAGCCCTTTTTATCCCCAAAAACCCCTATGCGATCGACTAGATTTTGCAGTAAAGCATCTTCTATCATGACTACGCCATCTTCTTCATCGGATGCAGAGACAACAGACTCTAATATAGTTAACGTTTTTCTTGCATCACCATTTGCAGCTTCAGCTATCTTCATTTGTTGTTCATCTGAAATTTGAATCGATTGTCTTCCTAATCCTCGTTTTTCATCACTTAATGCACGTTTAACGAGAGACAATAGGTCATCAGAAGTTAAGCGTTTTAATTGTTTTATTTCACCACATCGAGATCGTATGGCAGGATTGACATCGTGAAAAGGGTTTTCGGTTGTTGCTCCAATTAGTACAATGGCTCCACTTTCAACATGTGGAAGTAATGTGTCTTGTTGCAACTTGTTAAAACGGTGGATCTCATCTAAAAATAATAAGACCTTTCCAGTTATACGAGACTCAGCGACTACATCTTCTATATCTTTCTTACCTGAACGAGTCGCGTTAAGTGCAACGAATGGAAGATTGCTCGTGCCGGATATTGCATACGCAAGAGACGTTTTTCCAATTCCTGGATCCCCATATAGCAACATGGATGGTACATGTCCATTGGCAATCATTTTATATAATGCTGTGTGTTTGCCAATGATATCTTGTTGTCCTGCAATTTCATCCAGTTTGTTTGGTCTCATACGATAAGCAAGTGGTTCGTTTTGCAATCGTTACACCTCCTTAATTCGTACGTTTGTTCTCCATTATACGACTTCATTTTTAAAAAGTCATTTCACAGGTGATTGGTTGGAAATGTGCTATACTATGTAAATGAATTTTAAGGATTTTCGAGGTGAAATAACGTGAGAATTTCAACAAAAGGGCGTTATGGTTTAACCATTATGATTGAGTTAGCCAAGCTTTATGGGGAAGGTCCAGTACCACTCCGTCAAATAGCAGCAGACAATGAATTATCAGAGGCTTATCTAGAACAATTAGTTTCGCCACTGCGTAACTCAGGACTCGTTAAAAGTGTAAGAGGAGCCCATGGTGGTTATATGCTTTCAAAACCCCCTCATTTAATTTCTGCCGGGGATGTTATTCGCGTTTTAGAAGGACCGATACAACCGGTTGAAGGGATAGAAGATGAGGCTCAGCCGCAACGCGAACTTTGGATACGCATTCGAGATGCTGTTAAAACTGTATTGGACACTACAACAATTGAAGATTTAGCCGCTCACAATGATACAGCTTCAGAAGACGGCTATATGTATTACATTTAAAGGAGTATGAATGTAATGAATAGAATTTATTTAGATCATGCAGCAACTTCACCTGTCCACCCAAAAGTGATAGAAAAAATGGTTGCCACCCTGGAGCAGAATTATGGTAATCCATCAAGCATTCATGCAACGGGTCGTGATGCTAGGAAACAATTAGATTTAGCACGCGAATCTTTAGCTCAAAGTATTGGAGCTAAAGACCAAGACATCATCATAACTAGTGGTGGAACAGAAGCAGATAACTTAGCTATTTTTGGAACCGCTTATGCTCGAAAACAAGAAGGAAAACATATCATTACTACTCAAATTGAACATCATGCTGTTTTGAATGCATGTGAAAAGCTAGAAAAAGAAGGCTTTGACGTCACGTATTTACCGGTGAATGATCAAGGCGTAATTTCTATTGTGGATATAAAAGATGCCTTGCGCGAAGACACAATATTAGTAACCATTATGTTAGGTAATAATGAAGTAGGGACCATACAACCTGTGAAAGAAGTTGGCGAGTTACTAAAAGACCATACAGCTACTTTCCATACTGATGCAGTTCAAGCCTTTGGATTAAGTTCTATTTCAGTTGATGACTTACATGTAGATTTATTATCCGTTTCATCACATAAAATCAACGGCCCTAAAGGAATTGGCTTTTTATATCAAAGAAAAGGCGTTAAATTATCACCACTCTTTTTCGGTGGACAACAGGAGAGGAAACGTCGAGCTGGAACAGAAAATGTACCCAGTGTTTTAGCTTTTGCCGAAGCAGTTTCGATTGCTCAGGATATGATGGACGAGAAAAGAGAACTTTATCAACAATTTAAACAAGTCATGATTTCTGATTTTGACACTGCAGAAATTGACTTTAAAGTAAATGGCGATGAGGAACTTACGTTACCTCATATTTTAAATATAAGCTTTAACGGGACTGATGTAGAGTCCTTGCTCGTCAATTTAGACTTAGCAGGTCTATCCGTTTCAAGTGGTTCAGCTTGTACAGCAGGTTCTATTGATCCATCTCATGTTCTAGTTGCCATGTACGGGAAAAACGCAATGGAACTTCGTAACTCCATTCGTTTTAGCTTTGGGTATGGAGTGACACTTGACCAAGTGAAAGAAGCAGCGGTAAAAACTTCTCAAGTTGTAAAAAGACTGGTGAAATAAATCAATTAGAAAAGGTGAAAATAATGCAACAACTTAAAAGTCCTGCAGAAACCCGTGTCGTTGTCGGTATGTCTGGTGGTGTCGATTCTTCAGTTGCAGCACATTTATTAAAAGAACAAGGTTATGAAGTCATTGGTATCTTCATGAAAAACTGGGACGATACAGATGAAACAGGATTTTGTACGGCTACCGAAGATTATGATGATGTCATAAAAGTCTGTAATCAAATCGGCATTCCTTACTATGCTGTAAATTTTGAAAAACAATATTGGGATAAAGTCTTTACTTACTTTCTAGAGGAATATAAAGCAGGAAGAACACCCAATCCTGATGTCATGTGTAACAAAGAAATTAAGTTTAAAGCTTTCTTAGAACATGCGATAAGTTTAGGT
>JBFELW010000231.1:0-4423 GCA_041551995.1 Paenisporosarcina sp. | reverse complement strand
GTAGAAAATTCGAAAGAACAGTTAAAGGGAAGCTTAATGATGGGCTTAGAAAGTACGAATGCTCGAATGAATAGGAACGCTAAAAACGAACTTATATTCGGGGAGCATAAATCATACGATGATGTGTTGCAATCTATTGATGAAGTCTCGATACATCAAGTTCAAAAATTAGTGACCGAAATCTTTACAAAGTCAGCAGCCTTATCAACGATAACCCCTGATAAATAAACTACTTTTACAAAAGACAGTCCTATTAACTTAATAGGATTGTCTTTTTTTGTATTCAACTGAACATCACCTTTCCTTTTCGCATATATATAAAGTGATGGAAACAGAGGAGGGACATAGTGTTACTATCTGAATTAGCCATTAAAGAATTGATACAAATTGAAGATGGGAAACGGTTTGGTTTGTTAGCGGATACGGAATTGCTGTTTGAACCTACCTCAGGTAAGATCATTGGATTTCTGGTTGTTAAAGATCAATCTAGTAGACCATTCAAAGCTAAAGCGGCTCCAAAAAACACGTACATTGCTTGGGAGGATATTGTGTTAATTGGAGAACATCGTATTCTATTTACTAAAATGTCTTATTTGGAAGCAGAATATTCTGTATGAGTCAAAGTAAGTGGTGTGTTATTGGTACGGACCCCCGAATGCAAAAATTAGCAGTTGAACTTAAAGAATCAGGTGAAGATGTTCTTTATATAAAAAGCAAAGCTTGGGGATACCAACTTGAACGAACGTTACAAGACTTTAAGCCTGATCGAATTGTCTTCCCAATTCAACCTTTAGAAATGGCTGTGCCTTCAATTAATACAGATATTTTTTCACATGTTTCTGTTTCATTTGTAGGTAAGCTATCATCGGAATGGGCAGAATTTTTTGATTCAAATGAGTGTCAAGTTGAAAGATACTTGGAAGATGAGGAATTCATTTGGCTAAATGCAAAGTTGACAGCTGAAGGATTTATCGCGGCATTCTATTTGAATGAAAAAGAATCAATCGCAGGAAAAAAATTTGTAATAGCGGGTTTTGGCCGAGTTGCTAAGTTACTGGCAGCTCAACTAAAAAGAATGGATGCTTTTCCTTTCATTGTTGTCAGGTCGTTAGATCAATTAGCAGAAGCAAAAGCAATGGGGTATAGTGCACAAGTACTTTCTCCTACATTCGATGTACAGGGTTCATATTTTATTAATACTATTCCAGCATCATGGTTCACTGAAGAGTATCAAAAAGGATTTATAAATTATAAAACGTTTTATGATGTAGCATCCGCTCCTGGTTGCTTACTTATCGATGACTCGCTTCCACTTAATTATCATCTATATACTTCGTTACCAGGTCAATTCATTGAAAATGACGCGGCTAAACTATTATCGTCATGTGTGAGAAAGTTGTCGGAAGATTACTGAGGAGGAAGAATGTGTTAAAAAATAAAAGAATTGGTTTAGGTATTACAGCATCTCATTGTACGTATGAAGAGGTGGTTCCAAAAATTAAATTATTACGTGATCAAGGCGCCACAGTGGTTCCCATTATTACACACTCCGTGTTAGCTGCGGCTACTAGGTTTGGTACCGGAGATGAATGGGTAAAAAAAATTGAGGATGCTGCCGGTGCAAAAGTTATTTCAACGATTGTAGATGCGGAGCCACTTGGTCCAAAAACACCTCTAGACTGTATGGTTATTGCTCCAATGACAGGTAATTCAATCAGTCGTTTTGCAAATGCAGCTACTGATTCTCCTGTATTAATGGCAGCAAAAGCAACCATGAGAAATGGGACACCAGTCGTTCTCGGCATTTCAACAAATGATGCTCTTGGGTTAAATGGAGTGAACTTGATGAAGCTTTTAAATTCTAAACATATTTACTTTATTCCTTTTGGTCAAGATGATCCTTACAAGAAGCCAAATTCCCTTATAGCTGACTTTTCTATGATTGTACCAACAGTTGTAGCGGCAATTCATCATCAGCAAGTGCAGCCTATTTTAATTCAGCATAATTAATCCATGTAATTTTCATGCACACTTCTGTAAATTTATGATACAATACCTCCATTATGTTTGCGTTTTGTAATAAAGGAGAGATGACCGTGTCAAAACAATATTCTATCGCTATCGTAGGTGCTACGGGTGCGGTAGGCGAAAAGATCATGAGCCAATTAGAAAAAAGAGATTTTCCAATAAAACAAATTAAATTTTTAGCTTCAAAACGTTCTGCAGGAAATCCGATTGTGTTTAAAGGGCAACCTTATGTCATTGAGGAAGCAACTCCTGATTCGTTTATAGGCGTAGATATTGCTTTATTCAGTGCAGGAGGGGCCGTTTCTAAAGCTTTAGCTCCAGAAGCAGCTTCTCGTGGAGCAGTCGTGATTGATAACACAAGTGCATTCCGAATGGATGAAAATATTCCATTAGTTGTTCCTGAAGTCAATCGAGAAGATTTGAAGTTACACAAAGGAATTATAGCAAATCCGAATTGTTCGACGATTCAAATGGTTGTAGCACTCGAACCGATTCGACAAGCTTTCGGGTTGAATCAAGTGATTGTTTCCACATATCAAGCGGTTTCTGGAGCAGGCTCTGTCGCGATTAATGAATTAGAGGAACAGAGTAAGTCATTTGGTGAAACCTTACATGCGAAAGCTGAAGTACTCCCAGTTAAGGGTGCTAATAACCATTATCCTATTGCATTTAATGTAATACCTCAAATTGATGTCTTTGATGACAACGGATACACGTTTGAAGAGATGAAAATGATTAATGAAACCAAGAAAATCATGCATATGCAAGATCTAGCTGTATCTGCAACATGTGTACGGTTACCTGTTGTTACTGGACATTCTGAATCCGTCTTTATTCAAGTTGAACAAGACGGAATTACAGCGGAGGATATTAAAAAATTATTAGCTCAGTCCAAAGGCATTCAATTATTGGATGACCCTGCGAACCAATCGTATCCTATGCCGTTATTTGCGGAAGGTAAAGATGAAGTGTTTGTTGGAAGAATTCGTCAAGATTTATCGAATAAAAAAGGTTTCCATATGTGGATTGTTGCTGATAATCTTTTGAAGGGTGCAGCACTCAATTCGATTCAAATAGCAGAAGCTATGATTGAAGATGGAATATTATAAAAGGAGGGATTCACATGCAGATTGGACGCGTATCTACAGCAATGATTACACCATTTTTACCTGATGGATCCATTCATTTTGAAATGGTCGCTAAATTAATAGAACATTTAATCCACACAGGCACGGACTCTCTGGTAGTGTGTGGAACAACAGGAGAATCTCCTACACTAACTTCACAAGAAAAGATAGATTTAATTCGCTTTACAGTGGAAACGGTTAATAATCGAATTCCTGTAATCGCAGGTACAGGAAGTAATAGTACGAGAGATTCAATAGAGTTAACTAAACTAGCAGAAGAAGCTGGCGTTAATGGGATTATGCTCGTGAGTCCATATTATAATAAACCAGATCAACGTGGTATGTTTGAACATTTCAAATCGGTTGCAAATGAAACAAATCTACCGATTTTACTTTATAATATCCCAGGTCGATCTGTTGTGAATATGCTACCTGAGACAGTCATTAGATTAAGTGAAATACCTAATATTCAAGCCATTAAAGAAGCGGGTGGAAATCTAGAACAAATGTCAGATATTATAGCTGGCAGCCTGTCTGACTTTGCTGTTTATAGTGGTGACGATGGATTAACTTTACCTCTGCTATCAATAGGTGGAGCAGGAGTTGTATCTGTAGCCTCCCACGTGGTTGGAGATGATATGCAAAAATTAATACGTGCTTTTGAAGAGGGTAGACATCAAGATGCAGCTACTATTCATCATGCTTTACTACCTCTAATTAGAGCTCTCTTTGCTAATCCGAATCCTGTTCCTGTTAAATATGCATTAGGTAAATTGGGGTTAGATGTAGGCCCTGTTCGATTACCTCTTGTCCATATGACAGATGAAGAGAAAAAAACATTCGATTACGCATGGGACCAATACGAACAAAAAAGAAAGAATTTCAGCTAATTTTTGGAAGGCCAGCTCTTAACTGGCCTTTTTCATTTAGGTTTGGTAATTTGATAGTACTGAACTTTACATGTGATGGGGATTTGAAAGTTCGTTCGGGGGGAGAGAGTAATTTCCCTTACTATTAATACAAAATGAATAAATAACAGAACCTATTTCAAAGGACAAGCCTAAGTAAGTAATATAGTAACCGTTAAACATGAGAGACAATTGTAAGTCCAATAGTTCTTGAGATGATATTAATAAGGCACTTTTTGCTTTTCTATTTGTACTGTTGTCATTTGTTACGTATAATGAATGATAGTGGATGTTGTTCGGGTAAATTTTTAGGAGGAAAGCACGTGACTAAAACAAAAAATGAATCAATTCGAATCATCC
>JBFELW010000230.1:0-4426 GCA_041551995.1 Paenisporosarcina sp. | reverse complement strand
GATATAATTGTCACCGCTATCCACAATCATTGGTTATTTGAGGAACCGCGAGCGATGTATATGCACTTTCAATCGATCGAACCCCCTTTAGAATTTGCAAGGAAAGTTCGGAAGGCGTTTAGGGTATTGAAAAGATAATTTTGATTAACAAAGTAATTGCAGTAAAAGATGGATGAGGATAAACAATAGGTGGGCAGCATATCTATATAAAAGTATCAAAGTTAAGTAATGCATTGTTTAAGCAAGTTTTGGTTGTGCGGATTTGCCTAGCTATGTTTGTTGATAGGCGTCTAGTTAATCAGAGAATAAAGCAGATATTAAAACGGAGTTTTGGAAGTAATCCTAGAACTCCGTCTTATTATTTTATTAGTAGGAAATAGCCAAATCTATTTTCTCATCATCGTCAACTACTGCAATCGGATATAATCGGAAGCTTCAGGGATTAAATCGTGCAATATGTAACACGAGTAAGAGAAAACCCCTCTTTTATCAACTGATACAAGAGGGGTTTTGTGTTTCGGCAAAACATAAAGAAGCTAGGACTGTTCATAGTATTAATATGAAAATCTGAAAATTAAGATTAGTTGATAACATTGATAAGCTTATTTTATAGATTCAATGGCTTACGTTTTAAACAATAATTAGGGGCGATGATGAATGGAACATTGGAAAACAAACGTTGATAAGCAACAAATACAACAGATATGGAAAAACACTAATTTCACAAAACATATTGATGGGCTATGGGAAAGTTTACAGTCACCGGGAGTAGAAAGAGATGGGATTCCACCATTAGATCGTCCTCATTTCCAAAGTGTCTCTGATGCATTGAAGTCCTTACCACCAAGCTCTGCAATGATTGTTGTACCAACAAAAGAAGAAGTTAAGGCATATCGTGTGGATGATGTGATGCTACACGAAATAGTCAATGATCAAGTAAATGGAGAACCAGTGGCTATAACTTTTTGTCCGCTATGTAACAGTGCAGTTGTATTTAAGCGTGTAGTAGATGGTCAAGTTCTACGTTTGGGTGTTAGCGGTTTGCTTAGAAATTATGACTTAATCATGTGGGATGATGTTACTGAATCATGGTGGCAACAGTTCACCGGACAAGCACTTTTAGGGGAGTATACAGGAAAACAACTTGAGGCTGTGCCTAGTCAAATCTTAAGTATCGAACAAGTCGCTAAACAGTATCCTTCTAGCCTTGTACTTCTAAAAACAGAGAACGACCCTCTACCGCCAGCACATCAAGTAGGTGACTTTAAGGAAAGAGGAGCTAAAATGGTTGATACTAGTAAAATCTTTGCCACAACAATCAATAACCAACCAGTAGCCATTAGTTATGAACGATTAAGGAAAGAGAAAGTAATAAATCATAAAGTGAACAGTTTCCAGATGGTTGCATTTTTTAATGAAGAAATAAATGATATGGGTGTGGAATCACAAGAGAATAAAGGGCAGGCACTTATGTTTTTGGCGAAATTAGGGGATATAAGTCTCCATTTTGACAAGAGTAATAAGGAAACGTTCATTGATCAAGAAACAAAAAGTACATGGAACCTATATGGAGAAGCCATTTCAGGTCCATTAAGAGGACAGAAACTTGTGATGTTAATCAGTTACCCTCACTTTAAAAAACCATGGTTCGATTTCTATCCAAACACTTTATATATAAGCTAAAACAGTATTACGTAATAAATCCTCAGGGACTGACTGATTAATGGTCTTCATTTCTATTTGTTTACGTTCATTTGGCATATTACTTGGGGTTCTGTGTTGTTTGAAGTGCAGGCGCGTGCAATAACATCTGCTCCTGTTTCTGCATCGCTACGCTAGCTTCGTCGCAAATAATAGAGCCAATCCACCTGCAGCGGTATCATATCAGCACTAATTTACTATAAAAAAGGGCTGTTCTTAAAAGTCATTTAAAGCGACTTTTTGAACAGCTCCTTTGAATTCATTTCCATCTAATTTTATTGGATTTTTGATTTAAACTGTAAGTTCTTTTTGGTGTTCAAACGCAATTTCAATTAAATTCTTCACATGTTCATCGTCTAACGAGTAATACACGAGCTTCCCTTTTTTTCTATACTTGGCTAAGCCCATATTGCTTAATAATCGTAAATGATGAGAGGTTGTAGCAGTAGTTGCTTCAATAATCGAGGCTATATCACAAACGCATAGTTCTTCCTCTTGCATGAGAATATACGCAATTTTAACTCGTGTATCGTCAGCAAGTGCCTTGAAGATTTTAGCTACCTCAAATGTATTGTTGGTTGCTAAGCTTGCTTTAACTCTTTCGACTTTATCTTCATGAATACAAGTCACTTCGCAAACTTCCTGAGTCTTCATTTAAAAACCTCCTTAGAGTTGAAATAAAATACAGCTAACAGTATCGGTAAAAGTACTATTTGAGAAAACAGGTAGGATTGAATACACCTCCCTATTTCTGTCTTAATAACCGCATACTATTTAGAATAACCAACAAGGCAGCACCGGTATCTGCTAAAACGGCCATCCATAAAGTCAATAGTCCAGGGAAGATTAATGCCAGGGCTACAAGTTTTGTCAGCAGTGAGAACCATACATTTTGTTTAATAATCGTTAATGCTTTTCTGCTCAAATTAATGGTGTAAGGAAGTTTTTCTAAGTTGTCTGCCATTAAAACAATATCGGCTGTCTCCATAGCTGTATCTGTTCCAGCACCACCCATAGCAATACCAAGGTCAGCAGTAGCAAGAGCAGGGGCATCATTAATCCCATCTCCAACCATCGCCACTCTTTTACCTTCTTCTTGCAGTTTCTTTACAACTGACACTTTATCTTCAGGTAATAATTCAGCAAAATAACGGTCAATCCCTGTATTTTTGGCTATTTTTTTCGCTGTTCCTTCGTTATCTCCTGTAAGCATAACCATTTCATCTACACCAATAAACTTTAGATCTTGAATGGCTCTAACCGTAATATCACGTATAGAGTCAGCTACCGCAATTAAACCCAATACTTCAGTACGTGTTCCAACGATGATAAGTGTATTTCCATCTTCTTGTAATGTTTGAATCCGGTCGTCTAAAGCTGATAAAGGTACATTCATTTCATCAAATAACTTGGGATTGCCCACAAAGTACTCAACACCATCAATGGTCGCCTGAGCGCCTTTTCCGACAATTGCTCTAAACGTTTCACCGATTTTAGTATCAATGCTTCTTTCAGACGCATAAGCTGTGATTGCTTTGGCTATAGGATGTATGGAATGTTCTTCAATCGTACGTGCAATACTGATCATGTCATCTTGATTTCCTTTTAACGAAACAATTTCAGAAACTTTTGGTTTTCCTTCTGTCAGTGTTCCTGTTTTATCAAAAGCAATCGCGTTAATGGCTCCTGCTTTCTCGAGGAATGTTCCACCTTTAATTAAGACACCATTTCTAGCTGCATTTCCAATGGCAGATACAATTGCGACAGGTGTGGAAATGACTAAAGCACATGGACAAGCGACAACCAATAAAGCTAATCCTTTATAAATCCATTCATCCCACGTCCCAAACCCAATTACAGGGGGGATCACCATAATGACTAGGGCAAGACCAAATACAACCGGTGTATAGACTTCAGCAAAGCGGTCTATAAAAGCTTGTGTTGGCGCTTTTTTCTCTTGAGCTTCTTCTACGAGATGGATAATCTTCGCAATCGTTGTATCTTCTACTAATTTTGTCACGACAACCTCTAAAGAGCCACTTTCATTTACTGTACCAGCATACACAGTGTCGCCTTTTTCTTTATCTACCGGCATGGACTCACCGGTTATAGGAGCTTGATTAACACTCGATATCCCAGCGGCGACCTGCCCATCAAGCGGAATCTTCTCGCCAGGCTTAATGACAATGATGTCTCCAACGACGATTTCCTCTACAGGTTTAATCATTAATTGGTCACCAGTTTTTACAAGGGCTTCAGAAGGAGCAAGGTTAATTAATCCACGAATCGACTCTCTTGTACGTTCAATCGATCTGTTTTGGAGTGCATTTCCGACAGCAAATAACCATACCACAGTTGCGCCTTCTAACCATTCACCAATGAAAGCTGCACCAATTGCTGCTGACACCATTAATACATTCATATCTAATGATCTACTTTTTATGGCGTAAAAAGCACTTCTTGCAGGCTTGTATCCTCCTATCAGAATAGAAGATGCATAGAGGGAATTCACCATGATTGACGGTCCATAGACCAGAGAACCTAAAAAGCCAAGAAATAAAAGAATACCTGAAATCGTGGTTACACTAATTTTTTTACTAGGTGTTTCGACAGGTTTTCTCTTGTTTGATGCAAGAGAGGCGTTAAATCCAGCACGTTCTACCTCTTTCATAATTTGCTGTTCGTTTATTGTATGAACGATTTGCATTTTCCCAGTAGAGAAGTT
>JBFELW010000229.1:0-4432 GCA_041551995.1 Paenisporosarcina sp. | reverse complement strand
TCTATTCCTACTATACAGGATTAAAACGAATAAATGCTTATAACTAAGACTAAATGTCCTTGTAAAATCCCATTTTATAGCGCGGTAGTTTATTTTGTAATTAGAGGGTGCCAGTGTAGGTCTACATGAATACTAATTAATTAAAAATCATAACTAACTTTGATGACTCCTTCAATACACAGCTTTAAACGCTGCTGGAATAAAAACGCCTAAAACAATAGTAGCAGTTGGTAAAGAAGAAGTAATAAAAGTCGCAAAAAGTTTACAAGAACCTTCTTTTATTACGAAACATAACCGGGCTGGTAAAGGACTAGGTGTTCAGTTATTCTATTCACTTGAAGGTCTAGAAAGTTATGTTCACGGAAACTCTTTTGAGGAACCAGTAGATGGCATAACGTTAATCCAACAGTATATTCGAGCACCCGAACCGTATATCACACGTTGTGAGTTTATTGATGGGGAATTTCAATATGCAGTTAAAGTAGATACCTCAGAAGGTTTCGAACTTTGTCCTGCAGATGATTGTCAAATTGATGACTTATTCTGTCCTGTTGGCGAAACAGAGAGTACTTCAACACAACCGAAATTCCAAATCATTCAAGACTTCAATGAACAGATTATTGAAAAGTATGAGCAGTTTTTGAAAGACAATGAAATTAAAGTGGCCAAAATTGAGTTTATTCGAGACTCGAACAATAATTTTTATACGTATGATGTGAACACAAATACAAACTACAACGCTGACGCTGAGAAAGTAGCGGGACATTATAATATGCTCGAGCTTGCAAAAGTTCTGAAATCAGAACTTGAGAATAACTATTATAAATAAAGTAAAAATAGGAGTTGCCGTTTATATAATAACGGTAGCTACTATTCTTTTGGTTTGATTGAGACAAAGAATGTTATATACCTAATAATGTTCTAACCTTCCCTTCCCTTCGCGTAAATTTAATTTGTTATTATATCCCTTCCCTCTAGTAGTAAAAACCATAACATTTCCATTTATTCATGATAAACTAAACGTACAGAACAGGAGTGATTGTCCAATGCGTGTTGCTATTTTTGATTTTGACGGAACATTGTATCCACAAGAAACATACTCACTGATGATGAATTATATGAAGAAACACCCTGTACACTCAGCAAAATACAAATCTTTTTACAGAGCAATTATGATGCCATACCTCGCCTATAAAATGAAAATTTATCCTGAAAACAAAATGAAAGTTAGATCGATGCAGCTCTATTTAAATACGTTAAAAGGAATGCCAAAAGAAGATATTGAAGTATATTTTAAAGAAATGTCTGAAGAGATGAAAAAAGAACTAAATTGGACAGTCGTGGATCGATTAAAGAAACATTTAGTTGATGGTGATCATGTATTACTAGTTTCTGGTGCATTTACACCCATGTTAAATGAAGTTACGCGGGATTACGCAATCCATGAAGTAATTGGTACTGACATTCCTTTTCGAAATGGCACACTAGACACTGAAGCGGAAATTTATCATATCCAAGGCAAACGTAAAAACGAAATGATCGATAAAGCGCTACAAGGACTAGACATAGATTGGGATAACAGTTCAGCCTATGGGGACAGCATCTCGGATATCACGGTTCTTGAACTAGTCGGTAATCCTGTAGCAGTCCGTCCTGAAAATCGCTTACGAGCTGTTGCTGAAAAGCGGAAATGGGAAATCATTTGGTGATTCATTGTATGAAGGTATAAGATGATTAACGAAACTAAATAGGTAAAACAAAATGGTTATCAATTCGTAAATGAATTTGATAACCATTTTTATTTATGCTCTTCAATTTAAGCTGGACTAGTTCTCAACATGGAGCTAGCTATAAATTAATTCGTCCATCTAATTATAGTAACTTCCGAATAGTGAAATTATGATCTAATAATGCCCAATTCTGTGGGTAAGGGTATCCTAGAGCCCAATAACTAACGCCACGTAAATTGTATTGTTTAATCAAATCGAATTTTGCCTGTGCACTTCGGGCATCTTCAAACCACACTTCATGAGCTTGCCCCTCTTGGTCAACATATCGAAAAAATGGGGATTGTGTAGTGACATCATATTGAATGGTAGCGCCATATTGAACAGCCAGTCGCAGGGCTTCTTGTGGACTAAAGGTTCTTGCTTCTTGACCCGTGACATGAGGAATCTTCCAATCTCGTGCATAGATTTGGAATCCTAACATGATTTTCTCTGGTGGCATAACGGATAAAGCGTATTCCACTACTCTCCGCATTTGGTTAACTGGTGAAATGGCTTGGGGTGGTCCTAATCGATATCCCCACTCGTACGTCATTAATATAACGAAATCAACAATTCTACCGTGAGCTTCATAATCATGCGCTTCATATAGAAGTCCCACTTGAGTACCACTTACTTTAGGTGCAACGGCAGTCGATACAAAATAACCAAGTGGATGTAAGCGATCTACTGCTTGCTGTAAAAATTGGTTATACAATTCTCGATCCGCTGGTAAGACATTTTCAAAATCAATGTTAAGACCTTGATAGCCTTTTTGTTCCATAATTCGTATAATGTCTGTTAATAAATTTTGTCGATATTCTGCTGTAGCTAAGACCTCATGAGCAAGATTTGATCCAGCCTCAGTGGTAGTGAAATTGGTGATCGACATCATAGGCACGACATTGTTTGATATCGCAGCAGGAATCATGTCTTCATCTTTCATAGGAGAAAGCGTTCCATCTTCTGTAATCAGGTAAGCAAAAGGACTTAAATAAGTGAGAAGGTCCCCATGTTTATTAATAGATTTAACGGCTTCTACAATAGACTGATAGGTGTAAGCATTGGCTTCTATAATGGGCTTTGGTCTTGGTATGGCTAACTGTACGCCTGGGTATATCAAGTCCGGATTTACAATTTGATTTTCAGATATGATGTCTTGGATAGTTGAACCGTAACGTTGTGCAATTTGCCATAAAGTTTCTCCAGCTTGTACTTCATGTGTTATGGGGGGAATAATCAGTAAACTACCGGGGTAAAGAAGGTTCGGATTTATTAATTGATTTGCTTGAACAATTTCATTTACTGAAACGCCATATTGCTGGGCAATTGACCATAATGTTTCACCATATTTAACAATATGGGAATCCCCTGGAACGGGTATCACTAAAGATTGACCAATCACCAATTTATCAGGATTTGATAATTCATTTAATTCAACAATTGAAGCTATGTCTGCATTATAACGAGTTGCTATTTTCCAAAGTGAATCACCACTTTGAACAACATGTATAATCATTCGAAATCTCCCATCATAGTTAGTTATCTTATTTACTATATGTAAGATTTGCTAAACTGTGTTTTAAGCGGAAGAAGTGTTCAAGATTTATCAAGCTTCATCAAATAAAACCCGCTCCAAGCAAATATGATGGATGCAAGATGAAAAATACTTCCTATCGTTAGAAAATCAGCTAAATACCCTGTTGCAATAACGGCTATAGCAGCCGCAACCGAAGTCCAAATATGATAACGACCAATTTCCACTCCAGCAGTATCCTTCTTAACAGTTCGAGCAAGGACAGTTTTTTCTGAGTTTTTCTGAACTGCTCCAAGTAAACCCATCACAATTTGAAGGATGTATACATGCCATATTTCAAAAGCCAGAGGAAAAATTAACAAAATCAATGCCATTCCCCATGAATAAATGATGAGTAAAACCTTATCCCCTACCTTGTCAGCAAACTTTCCAATAATTGAATAGCTGAGTGCCGCTGTTAGTGCAAATAATCCATATGCCCACCCAAATTGTGAATAAGTACTACCCGCATTTTTTAAAAACAAGACGTAGAATGGAAAAATCATGCTTGCAGCCATACCCACAGTACCTTGATAAATAATAAATCTTTTGTAATTCATTTGTGATACTCCTCATAGAAAAGATTCATAAACCGTTCATCTGGATCATATTTTTCTTTCATTTCAAAGAATTCTTTCGTTCTTGGATAAGCCTCTTCTAATTGTTCAACCGTAGGATAGTTATAATAGGGTAGATAGTAACTCCCATCATGATCTAAGGTTATATCAATCATTTCTCTAATTACTTGACCTGTCTTTTTAATACTTTCTTCACTTGTTACTTGATTTATAAGCATCACGAGCGCAAACATATCCTCTTTAGCATAGGACATAACAGCACGATCATTTTTTTTAACATAACGAACCGTAATATTTAATAAATTAAAATCCGCTTCATCTTGTAATGCCTCTCTTAAGCTATCAATATAGGAAGTGTATTGGTCAACAGGCACAAAATACTCTTGGAGTATCTCAGTTTTAGATAGACTTTCGTAGTTCATAAACGTTGAATCCGAACGCATAACATTGTTTCTAGAAATATAAGACCCACTAATTTGGTCATTGAATTCCTTTTGAGTGTTCCAAAACGT
>JBFELW010000228.1:0-4440 GCA_041551995.1 Paenisporosarcina sp. | reverse complement strand
TTATTTTTATAGGAAACTGCAACTTTTTGTTTGCACTCTCGTCAAATGGGTTATAGGCTATAGATATAGGGAAATACACAAGAAAGCGGGAAACTGCATGAAAGAACCTCGACGATTCAAAGAATCCATATTTAAAAAAACATCTTCTATTAAAACACTCATTTTATTAATGGCAATCACTCTTGTTGCAGGCTTGTTTTTCTGGCTACAAATTCAACCTGATCCAACACAAGAAACGGTTGAAAAAGAACCAATAGTTGAAGAAGCGAACAAAGAAGTAGATTCAGAAGATGAGTCTGAGGATGAACAAGAAAAACCAACAAAACCTGAAGGCACTGTGACCTACGACAGTCCAAAATCAACACCAACACCAACTCCATCAAAGGTAGCAACTCCAGATGTCACTAAACCAGATACTACGATACCAGTCATTGTCGAGGAACGTATCAATGAACGCGACCAAGAGGCGATTCTAGCTTCCGCGCTGCCAAATGTGTATACAGTGTATACAGACTCGGAACAAGGCTCAGGCTTCCTTTATAGTAAAAATGGTGACATTGTGACAAACGCACACGTCGTAGATGGATACAATACAGTAACTGTTATGAATAACACAGGACAACAATTCGTCGGGAAAGTGATTGGCACCTCTGACACGGTTGATGTTGCCCTCATTCGAGTAGAAGCCATTGCAGGGAAAGAACCAATGGCCATAGATTTAATGAAATCAACTGAAGGCACCAACGTCATTGCAATTGGAAGCCCAAACAATAAATCGAATACTGCTACAACAGGTAAAATAACAGCAACAGGAAGAAGTTTCTACGAAAGCTTTACCTATACAGACTTGTATGAAATGGATGCATCCATTGCCCCGGGGAGTAGTGGGGGTCCTCTTCTAGACGCATTAACTGAAAAAGTAATAGGAATCAACTCGATTATTTTAACGGACTACCCAAATATTGGCTACAGCATTCCGATGTATTCTGTCTATCAGTTATTAACATCGTGGCAAGAGAATCCATTAACGATAGAAGATCCTGTTGCACCGCATATACATGATGCATTTTTTGAAGAAGATCTGCTGACAGTGTTTATTGAAGGATACACAACGCTTTACACATATGCGCAAAATGAAGTGAATTTCGGTTATTTAGAAGGGTATTTATTACCTGGTTCTGCTATTTATAATGCTGAGAAGACGAATATTAATAGTCTACTAAATCAACAGAAATCATTTACAGTAACCAACTTAAAAGTCGAAAACATAAATATTAATGATGATCGAGCACTCGTGACCGTTATCATTGATTCGGTCATGACTCAAAAAGGGAAAGAACCAACAAAATTAAAAGAACAAGTTGTGTATGAAGTCATCATTGATGAATATGGAGATTACATGATTAAAGCAATTACCAAAGTTAACTTAACAACAGCTGAAGAAACAAAAGTGGATGCACCAGCAAAAGTAGAAACTCCACCGAAAGAATCTCAAACCGAAACACAAACACAAACACAAATAGATGGTACCAAAGAAACTACACCTGAAGAACAACCGGAGAACACAGTACCAAAAACTGAAAGTGTAGAAGAACCAAAAACATCTGCTGAATAGAAAAAGGGTTGTAATAAGTCCCTAAAATGAAAAAAAGTGTAGAAAAACGAGTCGTTTTTCTACACTTTTTTTACATCTATACTACGTTCAATAGATTATGGGATATTGCCACACTCACATACGCTGCGTGTACTTTTTCTTGGCCAAGAAGTAAGGGTTGTCCCCATGTCATTTTAAATGACTTGGGGACAACCCTTTTTATAATTAACCTTATAAATCAATCGACAGCATATAAACGTTTGAACCCATCAAACTTCGATCCCCAATATTTGCTACTTAGACTCGAAATCTGAACACGGTCGCCACCAGCATGAATGAACTGGTTATTCCCTAGGTAAATACCCATATGAGAAATACCAGGACGGTACGTATTAGCGAAGAATACTAAGTCACCAGGAATTGGTTTTGATATATCATAAGAACGTGCATCATAGCCAGTAGTATTCGTTCTTGGAATAGTGATACCCGCTTGTTTTAATACATAATAAATGAAACCTGAGCAATCAAATCCAGCAGTTGTAGAGCCACCCCATACATAAGGAATCCCTTGTTGAGATTTTGCAGCTTGTATCACTTTGTCATATAGACTTGAACCAGAAGTTGCCGGCGTAGCGGGTGTTGGCACAACAGTGGGTGCAGACACAGGAGAAACTTCTCCAGATGTACCAATTTTCAACGTTTGGCCAATTCGAAGCGTATGTGAAGTTAAGCCGTTCCATTTCATTAACTGATCGACAGTAGTACGGTTACGATAAGCAATAGCGGATAATGTATCACCACTAACAATGGTATACACTGTGTTCGCAGGACTAGCTGGCACATTCGTTACGGGAGCAGTTACAGGTGTTGCAGGAACGACAACTGGTGCAGGAATAGCAGGTGTAGCTTGGACAGTTCCTGTCACTTTTAACACTTGTCCAGGATGAATAATATGTGAAGAGATGTTATTTAATTGTTGAAGAGACGCTACGGTAGTTTTGTGTAGATTCGCTATTTTGCTTAACGAATCTCCGCTTTTCACTATGTATGTAGTGGAATTTGCAGGAACTGTAGTACTTGCTGCAAGAACAGCCGGTTTCGGACGTTCAGTTGTAACAGGAGTAACTACCTGGCTAGATCCTGTTACTTTAAGAACTTGTCCAGGATATATGATGTGATTTGAAATGTTATTTAAAGATTGAATGGACGATACAGTCGTTTTAAATTGCAATGCAATTCTTCCTAATGTGTCTCCACTTTTAACAGTATAACTAGATGCTGTACTTGTTGAAACGGTTTTAAGCGCAGAAACTTGAGTTACAGTAGCAGTCTTATCGGTTGATGATAAAAGTAATGATTGATTTGGAAAAATAAAGTTGGAGGATAAGCTATTTAATTCTTTAATTTGGGAAACTGAAGTTCCATTTGCAGATGCTATTTTCCATAATGAGTCACCAGGTTTAACGGTATAAGAACTTGCTTCCGCGTCCCCAACTGCAATCATTGTCGCTAATGCAGATGTAGCTAGTACTGAAAAGGCAATTTTTTTCATACATAATCTCCCTATTTATCGAATTTTATAACCATTGACTTTTTATTCTAATTGTAATGCCACGATTTGACAATATAATTCTGCATATTCTTATAGAAAAGTAGAATATTTAGATAGTTTGAACTAGTTTAGTTCGAAAGTAATTGGAACAAGAGAATAATATATCTAAGTACTTATATAGTTTTTATCGGCTTTTAAGATGAAAGAATCACTCCATTTCGGAAAAATAGTCGTTACTAAGATGGAGTAATATTCAAAACGACTGCATTTAATGAGAACACCCACATCGAGTTTATCTAAACGAAAACATCTATATGGAGAAATGTACGTTGAAATGAAGGTAACTGAAGGAACAACGTTGATTAAAAAGTAACAATATCAGCGTGCAAGTGGTGGCTAAGGTTGAGGCATACAATACGTTTTAAGTACAAGCATTGGAAACATCAGAAAATGCAGAAACCAATGCAGGTAATTCTCTGGAAACGGCAGATGCTTTTGGGGGTGTTTTGATCTAGTAGTTTCTTAAGCTCGGTGAGTAAGGGACTGACCCCATAGGACGAGACAAATAAAAACACCTTTAAGTTGAAAAACGGGTATTGTATACCTAAAACCAACTTGGAGGTGTTTTTTATGGGTACAAGAGTAAGTTATCCTGTAGAAGTAAAATTAGAAGCCTTAAATTAAGATTAGAAGGAACACCTGTGAAGGCAGTGATGGAACAATTAAATATAAGAAATAAAACACAACTTAAAACTTGGATGAAATGGTATAGGAATGGTGAAACATATCGTTTTGAACAACCTGTTGGCAAGCAGTATTCCTTTGGAAAAGGTCCAGAGTACGAAACTGAAACAGTAAGATTACAAATGGAAATTCGTTATTTAAAGCAACAGAATGAGGTTTTAAAAAAGTACAACGAGTTGGAAATGAAGTGGTAAGGAAGTAGCAGTCAGCTTAGTTGATGAATTGAAAGAATTGATGCCTATACAGGAAAACTGTAGTCATTTAGGGATTCCCAGATCCACTTATTATCGGTGGAAAATGACAGTCTAAAAGAGGATTCAAAAAAGGCAATTGAACAAAGAATTGGTGAGCTCTGTCGAGCGAATAAATTTCGATATGGTTATCGAAAGATTACACCCCTTATTTGTAAGGAAAGACTTGTAAATCATAAAGTAGTACAACGTGTGATGCAGAAGAATGAATGGCAATGTCGCGTGAAAATGAAGAAACGCAAGAAAACGGGACAACCATATCATGTCGCCGTAAACCTCCTAGAACGGAATTTCAAAGC
>JBFELW010000227.1:0-4441 GCA_041551995.1 Paenisporosarcina sp. | reverse complement strand
TATATAATCTTAAAGCTGCTAAATTTTGGGAAGAAGCGAGTGCTTGGCGTGCAGGAATTATTCCTAATTCCTGGTCTTTCAAATAGTTCGAAGGCTCATAAGGTATTCCATTTCCCGCAATGTAGTCTTTCAGCTTCACGTCGACAACTGGACTACCTGCGCCGATAACCCCATATTCAATAGCTGGTCCATAAACAAGTAAAGGCTTCATGGTAGAACCATTTTGTCGGTAGGCAAAGGTTGCATGGTTTTGAGCTTCTAGATTATGGTCACGACCACCTATGAAACTTAAGATTCTACCTGTACTGTTTTCCATCAGTACACTTCCTACTTGAACAGGAGCATCCACTGTTTCAATTTCATTTGTATCTTTATTCGTACGTTCCTTAGTTAAAGTTGGACCATAGTTTTTAAACTCATCTTTAACCTTTTGATGGGCATCATATATGGATTTGTCAATCGTTGAGAAAATCCGATAACCATTTGTACGCATAGAACGCTCTGCAAGAATATTGTATTTCCCTTTTAGCTTTTCTTCAGTTTCTAATCTATTAGGATCTATATTATCTTCTTTTGCTAAAAGCCCTGCAATGATTTTTATGGCTTGTCTTTCAAGTTCATACGTCAAGAAAGGATATCTCTCTTGGGGTAGCTGTTCAGGCTCCCTAAAATCTTGTGTAATATCGTAGTTGACTGCAGCAACATACTCTTCATCAGTGATATAGCCTGTTTCTTTCATTCGATAAAGAACAGTTAACATGCGATCTATCCCTGGTTTTAAACCTTCTGCATCTTTTAAAATGCCATTTGAAGTGAAAGGTGTATGTGCAAAAGGTGCTTGAGGAATTCCTGCAATAAATGCTGCTTGAGGAAGCGTCAAGTCTTTAGCAGCAACATTAAAAATTCCTTCTGCTGCTGTTTCAATACCAGCAATATTTGCACCGGAAGCATTTCTACCATAAGGAATAATATTTAAATAAGCTTCTAAAATTTCATTTTTAGCCATGAACTTCTCTAAACGTAGGGCTAGTAATATCTCTTTTGCTTTACGTTCATAAGAAACTTCATTCGTCAGTATTTGATTTTTAATTAATTGTTGAGTCAAAGTAGAACCGCCGGTTTGGCTATCCGAGTTAGTTACATCTTGCATGAGTCCTCGGAAAATTGCTTTTGGTACTACTCCATCATGAACATTAAAATATTCATCTTCAGTTGCATATACTGCATCTAACACATAAGGAGAAACTGATTCAAGCTTTGTTTCACTACGTTGTAAATCCGTTCTGAGTTTCCCTAAATACACATTATTTGCAAAGTAGACTTCTGATGTTTCTTCATAACTAAAAATAGAAGCGCGCATATCAGATTCCTTACGAAGAGGTTCTTCATCTACTAGAGATGCAAAATAACCTGCACCTACAGATCCGACGAAAACAACACCTGTGACTATGACAATTAATAGTAAAAGTGCTAGGTTCCAAACAACGCCAGACGTTATTCGAAGACCTTTTGCCCATTTTGCTTGTGTCCATCTATTCCATGTATCACTTATTCTTTTTATCCATTCTTTTACTTGATCATTCAACTGAATCGACCTCCTAAAATCTTGTCCTATTATATCATATATCTAATCATTTCTAATATATTTAGTTGACAGTTAAAGAAAAGAGCGTAAAATAGGCTAATATATAGTTTTTTCAGACGATGAAAAGTCCGAAGTAATGATTGCATAAACTGTTTAGAGAGCCAGCGGGTGGTGAAAGCTGGTCAGTATGTAAACATGAATTACAGGCTTGGAGCGAAACGCATGCACGGCGATAATGTGCTTATGAGCGGAAGGACTTTTCCTTCAAGCTGGGTGGTACCGCGTAAATTTAGTATTAGCGTCCCTGCATGATTTTTATTAATCGTGCAGGGACTTTTTTAATTTAGAGGAGGAATTAACATGTCAAATGCATTAATTGAAGATTTAAAATGGAGAGGTCTTGCTTATCAGTTAACAGATGAAGCTGGTATGGTCGATCTATTGAATAAAGAATCGATATCCCTATATTGTGGAGTTGATCCAACTGCGGATAGTATGCATATCGGTCATATTGTTCCATTATTAACATTACGCCGATTTCAACTACAAGGGCATCAACCGATTTTGTTGATTGGTGGTGCAACAGGAATGATTGGAGATCCATCAGGTCGTAGTGAAGAAAGACAACTTAAAACTACAGAACAAATTGACCAAAATGTGAAGGGCCTAAAATCTCAAATGGAACGTATTTTTGATTTTACATCAGATAATGGAGCTAAGTTGGTCAACAATCGAGACTGGATTGGATCCATGAATGTCATTGAATTTTTACGTGACTACGGTAAATTTATGGGTGTTAATTACATGCTTGCCAAGGATACAGTTGCTTCACGTTTAGAAGGTGGAATTTCTTTTACAGAATTCTCATATATGCTAATCCAAGCAATTGACTTTAACCATTTATACACTGAACATAACTGTCGTATTCAGGTTGGTGGATCGGATCAATGGGGAAATATTACAACAGGGTTAGAAATGATTCGCAAAACACATACAGAAGAGACGAAAGCTTTTGGTATGACTATTCCATTAGTAACAAAAGCAGATGGTTCCAAATTCGGAAAATCAGCATCGGGTTCTGTTTGGTTAGATGCGGATAAGACATCACCTTATGAGTTTTACCAATTTTGGTTAAATGCTGCGGATGCGGATGTCATCAAATACATGAAAATCTTTACTTTCTTGACTAGGGAAGAGATAGAGGCATTCGAGGTTACTGTTACTGAGGAACCTCATTTACGAAAAGCACAGAAAGCCCTAGCTGAAGAAATGACGAAAATGATTCACGGTGAAAAGGCTTTGGAAAATGCTCTACGAATTACACAAGCATTATTTAGTGGAGATTTAAAATCACTTACTCCAGAAGAAATGAAAGATGTCTTCAAAGACGTTTCTTCTATTGAAATGGTAAAAGAAGACAAAAATATTGTCGACTTAATTGTCGAAGCTGGAATATCTTCTTCTAAACGTCAAGCGCGTGAAGACGTAACAAATGGAGCGATTTCAGTTAATGGCGAAAAAATAACAGATGTTGGCTACATCATGAATGCTTCTGATCGTTTAGATGATTCATTTTCGATTGTTAGAAGAGGTAAGAAAAAATATCATATGGTGAAGTTTGTATAACTTACTAATTTAAAAAGATGCCCAATGAGAATGAAATCTCAATGGGCATCTTATTAAATCAACTGACATTAGAAATCCAGCCAGGGAGTGACATCGTTCCATACACTTTAGGATGCAAAATATTTGCTAGTTTATATGCACCTTCAAGTAAGCGGGGGGAAGGACGACAATAGAGTTCTTCTTCCATTATATATAGCTGTCTCTTTTGCAGATCCGTTAAATGTTCAAAGCCATGTCGTTTCTCTACAACCTTCGTATTCACTTTTGCTTGTGCCACGCCAACCCATGCTAAAAAGAAATAATCAGGGTTGCGCCTTAACACGTCATCCCAATCAGTTTGAATACTGGCTAGATCGACATCTCTAAAGATATTAAGGCCTCCAGAAATTTCACTAACCTCAGTTAACCAATTAATCTTGCCTGGTGTAAATATTGGCTTTGGCCACCATTCCCAGTAAAGTTTCGGTAGATCAGAAATAGTAGATGCTCGTTTTTTCATTTCCTTCACGAATTCCTGATATTCTGTAACCACTTTTTCAGCTCGTTTAGGAACACCACAGGCATGCCCAACAGCTAACAAATCCTGTGCAATATCATCTAGACTTTGAGGATCCAGAACTAGATGAGGGATTCCTCGAGCTATTAATTCATTCACATTTTTCTCCATACCAGGTACGCTAAGCGAAGCCAAAACTAAATCAGGATTCAATGCTTCAAGTTCATCCATACGAATTGATAAATCTGGACCAAGCTTAGGCAAATGCTGAACAGATGCTGGCCAATCGGAAAAGTCATCCAACGCAACCAGTTGATTCGTTAAACCTAAGTAAGCAAGAAGTTCAGTGTTACTAGGACAAATCGATATGATTCTCATGAGACAACTCCTTTTAATGTTTTTATCATTTTAGCACAACCAAAAAAAGAGCCCCAAATGGGACTCTTAAAAGATTAACGTGAGTAGTACTCAACGATTAATGCTTCGTTAATTTCAGCAGCTAATTCGCTACGTTCTGGAAGGCGTACAAAAGTACCCACTTTTTTGTCTGCATCGAAAGTTAAGTAATCAGGAACGAAGTTATTCACTTCAATTGATTCATTAACAGTATCAAGGTTTTGAGATTTTTCACGAAGAGAAATTTCTTGACCTGGTTTCAGACGGTATGAAGGAATATCAACGCGTTTTCCATCAACCATAATGTGACCGTGGTTAACTAATTGACGAGATCCACG
>JBFELW010000226.1:0-4473 GCA_041551995.1 Paenisporosarcina sp. | reverse complement strand
CGAGTAGGAATAGATGGCTTCGTGGTCTGTGTATATCATTTCTTTTGTAGCATCCACATATTCAGCTCTAATTAATGAAGAATACTCCACATCCGGTATTGTTACTTCTACCAATGAACTGTTGGTGTCTTGCTGAAATGCTCTATCTTCTGACCACTCTTGCAGATAGGGAAAACTTAAAAACACTGATAATCCAGTGATTGCTGCGCCTACTAATAAGGGTTTGAATAGTCGCGGACGAGAGGGTTCTTTATGTTCCAAGCGATGACTGGCTTCATTCAAGATCTTGTTTTTGCGTTCGTTATTTAGAATGATATCTTCTGGTACAGATTGATCTAATTGATGTCTAATATTCTTCCGCATAATCGATATCCTCCCCATTAAATGATAGGCGCGCGATTTTCCGTCCTCTTGCTAAACGTGTTTTCACCGTACTTGTTGAACAGTTCAACGCATCTCCAATTTCCTTAACCGATAGCTCAGCATAATAATATAGCCACACAACCTCTTTATATTTCTGGGGCAAGTTATCCACCAATTGTGCAACCTGTTTCTTACTTTCTTCTATTAACATGTCATCTTCAGGCGTTTGTTTATGAACAGTTAAAGAACTTGCAAAACTAGAAATTTCCGTTTTACGATACGCCCAACTTTTAAAGTAGTTTTTACATTCATTCACTGTTATTCGATATAAGTAAGTTTTTACACTGGAGCAATTCTCAAAATTTTCGAGCGTTATGTAATAGCGGATAAAGGATTCTTGAACAATATCTTCAGCCTTGGTTTTGTCTTTTACAAAAGCAAAAGCAAGTCGAATTAAATAATCTCCATATTGATCCATCGCTTCAGTTAGCAATCGATCTCTTTCTAGCTTATTCAAACTCTCCCCCTCCTTTCATTAACCGTTAGACAAACCTAAATGGATATTGGTTTCATTTTCATATAAATCAATAGCGACGGTTCAAATTAATATTCCAAATTAGTACCAACTTCTGATTCACCTCAGTTGCATGTACCGGAAGTCATTTCTGACCATTCGATTGCCAATACAAGACGGCACTGGCTTAAGAATTAATCATAACAGGGTTCATATTAAGGAGGTAATCTCTATTGAGCAAGTCGTTTTTTAATTCTCAATAGCTAGTAAACATGAGTTTTTCATGTGTTTATGTAGAGTTTATATTCAACCTATATACTTCTTAACATAGAACAAAAGGGGGATATACATGAACACGCTAAACAAATTGACAGACAAGATTTCCACAAAGAAAGGTGCATTGATTACACTTATTATTTGGATTCTCGTCATGATTGGTATTAGTGCAATGCCAAAACTTGCCGACTATAAATCAACAAATTTCCAATCACTACCTGATCATGCACAATCAATTCTTGCAGAAAAAGAACTAAATCAATATTTTCCAAATGATAAAGGCACCCCTGGAATTCTAGTGTTTCATAATCCTGATGGAATTCTCGTTCAAGAGGATGTTAACACAATTATTCAAGCGATTTTAGATGAAAATATTGAAGGAATTGATGAAATCGTTGACATATCAGCACTTCCACTTCAAGCTACCGCTACTCTTTTATCAGATGATCAGACAACCATGATTGTCCCAATGACTTTAGAGGCTGGTTTAGGAAGTTCTAATTATGCAGCCATCAATGACCAGACAACTGAGGTTGGGACTTCAATTGCCGAAAATTTAACCACGGATTTCTATATTACTGGTCCTGCTGGTATTGCAGGTGATACAACAAAGTTATTTGAATCTGCAGATTTTAAATTGCTACTCGTAACAGTTGGCATTATTTTAGTCTTACTAATTGTGATTTACCGTTCACCTTTACTTGCCACTATTCCGTTACTTGCTACAGTTATTGTCTATCAAGTGGTCAATCAATCCATCGCTATCTTAGGTACATTTGGATTAGAAATCAATAATGCCACTACATCCATTATAAGTATTCTATTATTTGCTGCTGTAATCGACTACTCGTTATTTGTTTTCTCTCGTTACCGTGAAGAGTTATATCGTTATGAGAACAAATATGAAGCCATGAAAATAGCGATGCGCGCAACCGCAGCGCCTGTATTGTTTGCTGGTGGAACCGTGTTTGCTGCTATGATGATTCTATTCTTTGCTGATTTTCGTGATTATCAAAACTTTGCGCCAGTGTTTGGGTTAGCCATGTTCATCATTATGATTGCTTCGGTTACCTTAGTGCCATCCTTATTTTCATTAGTTGGACGTAAGGCATTTTGGCCAAAAGTGCCGAAATACGGCGAAACAAATACATCAAAACATGGAATTTGGACACCAATTGCTAAGTTCGTTACCTCTAGACCTGGTGTCGCGGGTGGAGCAGTTGCCTTGTTTATGTTGATAACAGCTATGAATGTCTTTAATTTAGAATTTGAATTTAACTCGGTTAAAAACTTCCCAGATGATTTGCCATCTCGAGTAGGCTTTGAAATTGTTGAAGAAAAATTTAATAAAGGCGATCTTGCTCAAACGACTGCTCTTATTAAAGGCAGCCATTTAACAGCTGAGGATGTTCAAGAAGTAGCCGATTATTTTGCTAAAGATGAAACAATTAAATCAGCTCGTCCTGCTGGTATTACAGAAGATGGAACAAAAGCGAAAATCACCTTTTCACTAGCTGAAAATCCATATAGTACAGAAGCGATTGAATTCATCGCTGAGTATAGAGCAACAAATGAATCCTTCACATTAGAAAATGGATCTAAAGTAGATATTTTCTTTGGCGGCACGACCGCAAAGTTAGCAGATGAACTAGCGGTTAATAGTGGGGATATCAAAAAGATTATTATTTTAGAAACGATATTGATCTTGATATTATTAGTATTCTTAACACGTTCTATTAAAATGCCAATTTATATGATGGCTACGATTTTACTTTCATACGTATCTGCATTAGGATTAGGAATTTTCCTAGTCGATGTACTTTTTGGCTATGATGCCGTTAGTACACGTGTACCTGTTTATGCCTTTATTTTTTTAGTTGCACTTGGCATAGACTACAACATTATTTTAGTATCCCGCTTCTTAGAAGAACGTAAATCTGCAAATGTTAAAACTGCACTTGAAATTGCCATTAAAAACACAGGTGGTGTCATTTCTTCAGCCGGAGTCATTTTAGCTGCAACATTCGCCGCCTTGATGACGATGCCAATTACAGACCTATTCATTTTCGGGTTTATTGTTGCACTTGGTATCCTAATTGATACATTTTTGGTACGTGGTATGCTATTACCATCCCTTATTTTATTCTTCGAAAAAGACAAGAAATAATAAACAAAAGGAGGAACACCAATGCATATTTTACTCGTGGATGATGATGAAACTATTTTGCAATTGGTGTCCATCCATTTGTCACAAGCCGGTTATACCGTTACACAAGCAAGCCATGCTGAGCAAGCCCTAACCATTTTAAAAACGGATCAAGAAGTACATCTCGCGATTGTGGATGTGATGATGCCCGGAATGAACGGGTACCGCCTTGCACAACTTTTAACCCACGACTACGACATACCTGTTATTTTATTGACAGCAAAAGGACAAATCGAGGATAAAGAGCTAGGATACCAACAAGGAATCGATGATTATATCGTCAAGCCCTTTGAAACGAAGGAATTATTATTCAGGGTACAAGCGATTTTGCGTCGCTATCAAAAAGCAACTCAAACTCAACTTAAAATGGGAAATGTGCGAATTAATACTGCATTTTCGGAAATTACGATTGATAACCAACAATATATATGGCCGATGCGGGAATTAGAAATATTAGCTTTTCTTTTACAACGTGCTAATAGAAACGTGAATCGTTGGGAACTTATTGAAGAAATTTGGGGAGAAACGCTAGATCAACCTGAGTTTGCTTTGAATACACATATTAATAGGATTCGTGAGCGACTAAAACGGACTAGGGCAAATATCGAAATTTCTACTATTAGAGGTTTTGGTTTTAAAATTGAGGTGAACCATGAATAAATTACAGCACCGCTTTTTAGCTATTACGACTCTAATCATTGTCCTCAGTATTGTGGTCGGATTTATCATTTCCAATATACTCTATGGTGCATTTGTGAAAGATCAGTTTGATGATAGGCAAATCGGTGTCATAGAGCAATTCACCACACAAATTGAAGATAAGAATTTGTCACTCGAAGAAGCAACTGCGTTTCTGCAATCAATGAGCGAGATTGACTATCAAATGGTCTTGCTGCATGAGGATAGGTCACAGCAAACTTTTGGCACGCCGTTTGACGACTATACACTTACACCAGATATGTACAGGCTATTGGATGATCAAACCATTTATCATGGGATCAGTAATTTTCAAACAACCTTTTTGATGATGAGCCATTTTTCGAATACACTCGCCAATACGGTGGGAATGCAGGTAAACATTGAAAACGAAGCATACGCCTTATTTTTACGTTCT
>JBFELW010000225.1:0-4480 GCA_041551995.1 Paenisporosarcina sp. | reverse complement strand
GAAAGAAAGGAACTATCCGATAAATTCATGTGTTTTGTTTTTGTTTTAACTGTTTTCCAACGTATACTGCCTCGGCTTTACACGCATAACTATAATGTGTATTTAAATCTTCTTGCATGATTTCAATGCCCGCTATTTGTTCTTCAGATGGTGGCTCATTCAAAATTTTATCAATTACCTGATTCATTTTGTGCGCTACTTCTTCATGAAAAACTGAACTTTCTTTTACTTCATCTGAAACTTTATCCGTCCATGCTGCGGATTCATTTATATATGTGCGCCATTGGTGAATAAAATCTTCCATATGAAAGCGATCTTCATCCCAAGATATAGAGGCCATATAGTTTTCAAAAACAGTTTTGATAGAGCGTGTAATACTACTTTTCACTCCAGTTGTTAAGTCTTTATACATGAAGTACTACCTCCTACTTAGAAAGGCTACACCATCTGATATTAGTATATTCCCTCAGACGATTAGCATTAAACAAACTTGTATTTAATTTAAAGGATTATTTGGAAGAATCTACAACGGGTCCTAATGCAAATAATATATCTGTTTCACAAGCAATTTCTCCGTCCACAGTTGCTATGGCATGTCCTTTACCCATTGCACCGCGTAATTTCACGAATTCTACTTCTAAACGCAGTTGATCGCCTGGAACAACCTGCCGCTTAAAGCGACAGTTATCGATGCCTGTTAAGAAAGCTAGTCGACCTTTATTCTCTTCTTTTTGTAATAAAGCTACTCCGCCCACTTGGGCAAGTGCTTCCACAATTAAAACACCAGGCATAACTGGGTATCCTGGGAAATGTCCATTAAAGTAATTTTCATTAATTGAAACATTTTTCAATCCAACCGCACGTTTTCCTTCTTCTATTTCAACAATACGATCAACAAGTAAAAATGGATAGCGATGTGGTAAAATCGCTTGAATTTGTTCTGCAGATAACATTGGAATTCCTCCATACTTTTCTTTTTGATACGCAAAGAACAACTATTCTTTCCCCAATAATATATCGAGAATGTGTTGCCATGTTTTCCATTCAATCACATCTTTTGCTTCGCCATCTCCTACATAGCCATAGCCAATCATCAGTCCAGCTACTGCTGCACCGGCCATAAGTGCCATAATGAGAAGAATCCGAAGCCAAATTGGGAATAGACGAATTTGAACCCACCATGTTTTATTCATCTCTTTAGAATTTGATTTATCCACTCTAAGCTGTTTTCGCTTAGAAGCGTTTGAATTCGTATGATTTTGTTGTTCGTCTTTCACAGCTTCAGTCATTGGTAGTTCTCCTCATCGAATTCCGTTTATTAATCCAAGCATTTGGTCTGCCATGGTTACTGAACGGGCATTAAATTGGTATGCACGTTGGGTATTAATTAATTCTGTAAATTCTTTCGACATATTCACATTAGACATTTCAAGAGAACCACTTTGAAGCGCAATTTCCTCTCGTTCAGCACCTTGAAGATTCAAGAGAACATCTTCTTCTCCAACACCTAGTTCACCCATGTTACTAGGCAATCCAATATATGTACCTGAGATATGTTCCATCAATTGAGGTCTTTGTAGTACTGTTACACCTAATTGTATTTGAGTTGAATCTCCACCTGGGTAATTAATATTGAGTACTCCTCCATCTGACATTGAAAAATTAGAAGGATTTTCATCAAAAGTAATCGGTGCCCCATCAGAATCTGCAACAGAATACCCATCACTATTGACAAGCATTAATTGTCCATTGTCCATTGGTGATGCATAGAATGCGCCTTGGCGTGTATAGACTGTTTTCGTTCCATTATTATCATCCGGCATCAATACATTAAAATATTGTTTTGGTGTAGTAAAAGCGAAATCTAGTTCGCGCTGTGTTTGTTGAAGTTCACCTTGTTTCCAATTCATTTGAGCTTGTCCTAGAACTGCCCCCACGCCATATCGAATGCCAACAGGTGATTGTCTTGGTGATTTATCTAATTTATCATTATTAAATTGTTGATATAGGAGTTCATGGAATTTTACATCACGGGCTTTATAACCAGTAGTGGCTGAATTCGATAAATTATTTCCAATACTATCTAGATGTTGCTGAAGTTGAGACATTGTATTGGTTGCTGTAATCATTGTTCGAAGCATCTAATTTTACCTCCAGTTCTGTACATTATACGCGTCCAATTTCATTTACTGCTTTTTCCATACTTCGATCATAAGCTTGAAGTACTTTTTGATTGGCTTCGAACGCCCGGTATGCTGTTAACATATCCGTCATTGTACGAGCTGCATCAACGTTAGAACCCTCCAAAAAACCTTGTTGCATGGAAAAGCTGACATCTTGAATTGTATAAGCAGAAGGTAAGTTTCCTTGGTCTGCTGTTCTAAACAAGCCATTATCTTCTTTCACTAATGTATCTGGTGTTTGAGCAAATGAAATACCAATACGATTCGTTTGCACATTGTCAACCAAAATACTTCCATCTGTTGAAACTGTAAAATCATCATTTTGGAGTTGGATACGATTACCTGTATCCGATAACACATAAAGACCTTGCGGGTTTACTAAAAATCCTGCAGCATCCAGTGTAAAGTTCCCATTACGTGTATATGACTCTCCTTGACCCTGGTTCTCTAGACGGAATAATAATGCTCCGGGTTTCCCTGTTTCTTCGTCAACAGGCACAGAACCATCTATAAGAGCTATGTCCGTTGTTAGTTCCGTTTCTTTAATTTGACCTTGTGTAAACAGTGGTAATGTTTCTTGCATATAAATGCCAGCATTAATTGCACCCACTCGATTCATTGTTTTTAAGTGAATCGGGTCGTCGGTTGGTACTTGGTTATTGCCTAGACGTGACATTAACATATCTGGGAAAGAACGAATGACCGATTGATCCGCTTTAAAACCTGGCGTATTGGCATTTGCCATATTGTTTGTTAATAGTTCAGTTCGGCGTTGTTGTGCAATCATGCCTGACGCCACAGTATAAAAACCTCGGAACAAAAGAATCACCACTTTCTAATAAGTTAAGTTAGATTAAGTTAAGTATACAAAAAGAATTCCACGCTGAACACGGGCAGAATGTCACAGTCTCGCAGATGCTTTACCTATGTTTTCAAGCATAATCCCTGTCCCAATTGCAACGCAATCCATTGGGAACTCCGCAATAAAGATTGGCACTTTTAATTCTTCAGCAAGCAGGGTATCGATCCCGTGAATAAGCGCTCCACCACCTGTTAAAATCACACCGCGATCAATTATATCCGCCGACAATTCGGGAGGTGTTTTTTCCAAAACATTCTTAGCTCCTTGAACTATCATTGAAACCGACTCACGAAGTGCTTTTTCTACCTCTGATGAATGAATCGTAATGGTTCTTGGCAACCCCGTAATCATGTCTCTACCGCGTATATCTAATTCTTCGTTTCTTCCACCTTTGAATACCGTACCAATCTTAATCTTAATGTCTTCTGAAGTTCTTTCACCGATTAAGAGTTTATAGTGTCGTTTTATGTATTGTAAAATATCATTATCAAAAACGTCACCTGCTACTTTTATAGATTCCGACGTGACAATGTCCCCCATAGATAGGACAGCAATATCTGTAGTTCCACCACCAATATCTAGAACCATGTTACCAGTAGGTTGGAAAATGTCCATTCCTGCTCCAATGGCTGCGACTTTTGGCTCCTCTTCTAAATACACTTTCTTCCCACCAGACCTTTCAGCCGCTTCACGTATAGCTTTTTGCTCGACGCTCGTGATATTGGTTGGACAGCATATTAGAATACGTGGTTTCGAAAATAGTCCTTTAACATTTAATTTATTGATAAAATGTTTCAACATGGCTTCTGTAATATCGAAATCAGCAATTACCCCATCTTTCAATGGACGGATAGCTACGATATTACCAGGTGTTCGACCGACCATTTTTCTTGCTTCTTCCCCTACAGCTAACACACGTTTTGTATTCTTATCAATTGCTACAACAGATGGCTCATTTAATACGATTCCCTTGCCTTTTACATGAATCAAAACATTTGCCGTACCTAGGTCTATCCCGATATCTTTAGCAAACATGAACACAGTTTCTCCTTCCCAATACCCCTAATTATACGTTCTCTCTATTTTTCTTTACTTTCTGACTATTTTACCATAGGTGTCAAATAGTTACATCATTTTTATCGAACAAAAAACGCCAAGACAAGTCTTTCGTCATGGCGTCTCTGTTAAAGCTTCTTCTTTTTGTTTCCACATTTGTTTAGTAGCTTCTCCACCTCTAATATGTCTAACAGACTTATGATAGGCAAGAATTTCACTTACTTCATTGGCGAGTGACTCATTAACTAACCTAAGACGTTCCGTTAAGTCTTTGTGCACCGTACTTTTGGAATAGCCGGTGTTACGCGCAACTGCTCGAACAGTCAGTCCCGTTTCTAGCACCATTTCGCCGAGACGCAGGCATCGGTTTCGGATTTGT
>JBFELW010000224.1:0-4501 GCA_041551995.1 Paenisporosarcina sp. | reverse complement strand
ACTGGATCCGGCTTAAACGAATGAACCATATCCGGAAATTTAATAGGATCACGAATAAAGAAAATTTTTAAATTGTTTCCAACCAAATCCCAGTTTCCGTCTTCCGTATAAAACTTGACCGCAAAACCACGTGGGTCACGGGCCGTTTCAGGAGATTCTTTTCCTCCAACTACTGTTGAAAAACGTGTGAATACAGGAGTCCGCTTGCCTGCTTCCTGAAATACTTTTGCACGAGTGTATTTCGAAACCGGTTCTTCTCCAACTTTTCCGTAGGTCTCAAAATAACCATGCGCACCAGCTCCCCTTGCATGTACAACTCGTTCTGGAACTCTCTCGCGATCAAAATGCGTAATCTTCTCAATAAAATCATAATTTTCTAATGTGATGGGCCCACGGTTTCCGACCGTTCTTACATTTTGATTATCCGTTATAGGATGTCCTTGCCGATTCGTTAACGTATCCAGCGACTCACCAGTACCCATTTGACTATCTTTTGCAAATTTTTTTACATTTTTAGAATCTTTTTCTTCATTGTGATTGTCCATTTATTCTACTCATCCTCCTGTCATCCTTTTCCTCTGGATAACCATTATTTTACCCAAGAGAGGAATATTTTAACGGAAGGGATTCAATGATAAAGATGATATTCCCCAACAATTTCTAAATTTCTTTTCCTATCATCATGTTAATTCTTACTAATTTATTTCCAAAAAAGTGAAACTCTTTCTTCTCTTCCTCAGTCTAATTGTAATAAGTGAAAGGTGGAATTAAAGATGAGGAATGTACTGAAAGCAGTATCAACCGCTGTTCTTGTCATTACACTTGTTGGATGTGGCACAACCGTTAACACAAGTAAGGATGATACAGATAAAAACAATTCAGGTAGTGGAAATGAAAATAGTGGTATTGTGGCAGGATCTGTAGTTCCGAGCTTGACTCCAGAAGGACCCAAGGAAAACCATCATTATATTTTTGAACTTAAGAATGATACGACTGAAGATATAACATTGACGATGACAAGTTCTCAAGAATATGAGTATCATCTAATTAATGATAAAGGTGTTGCCGTTTACACCTACTCGGCTGACAAAATATTTGCACAAATGATACAAGAAAAGATTTTGAAGCCAGGTGAAACTGTGGAATTGGAAATTGATGCTTCTGAAGGTCTTTCAAAATTACCAGCTGGAACATATACTCTTGAGGTAAATGCAACTGCTAATGAAGGTGAATATAAAGCATCCGCTGAAATTGATTATGACGGGCATGCCATGGCAGCAGAAGGAGAAAAACTTAATGTTCAGGAAGCCAATGTAACGTTTGAGGGACTTCAAGACTCAAACTCCATTGAAGTGATAAACGAGCAAAATGTACCGGAAGCTATGAGGTTGACTGAAGCATCTAAACCTTTCTTTAATGACTTGGAAAGAGGAACGAAAATAACTGTCTTTTATGTAGAAATAGATGGGCAAAAGGTTATTCAAGATGCAAAACTAAATTGAACTAGTTTTTATAGGGGCAGCATCTTAGGTGAAATTTAACTATTTCACCTGAGATGCTGTTTTTTCAATTTAAATTTCCGGAAAAATAAGTCGTACAAGTTATCCTCTATGAATAAAATGCAATGACGTCATTTTATCGGAGGGCATCTACATGAATTCAATTTTTACATACATTATACTAGGCGTATCTTTAGCGGCGCCACTTGGTCCTGTTAAGGCCATGCTTTTAAATACTGGTCTTAAGAATGGGTTCTTCCATGCTTGGATTTTTAGTATCGGTGCGTTAATTACAGATATCCTGTACATGCTCTTAATTTATTTTGGTGTAGCTCAATTCATTGATACCCCTTTCATGAAAACACTCCTTTGGTCTTTTGGGTGTTTTGTTCTTTTATATACAGGCTTGGAAAACTTACTTTCACTTCAAAAAATAAAAATGGACTTGAACTTCGCTAAATATACAAGACTTAGACATTCATTGTTATCCGGAATCTTAATTGCCTTTTTAAATCCACTTACCATCTTATTTTGGCTTGGGATATACGGTTCAATTCTTGTAAAGTCAGCTGATAATATAACTGGGATACAAATTATCATCTATAGCTCCGCTATTTTATTTGGCGTTATGTTATGGGATTTTACTTTAGCCTTTTTATCTAGCAGAGCCCGTAAATTTCTTTCCACAAATTTCTTGAAGATTGTTTCTGTTGTTTCTTCTATTTCTATGATTGGATTCGGCATCTATTTTGGTATTCAAGCATATCACTCCCTTTTTTAATTCCTTAAGTGTATTTACACTTTTTTAATATGCTTAAATAACGCATAAAAACAAAATGCAAGGAAAACATATGTGTTATTGACTGAATTAATTGAGGTGCACATATGGAAAAAAGCGGAAACCAAGATCAAGTTAGCGTATGGTGTATTATCAGTTTGGCCTCAATTCCACTCATCATGACACTTGGAAATTCCATGTTAATTCCTGTGCTTCCAATATTGGAAGACAAGGTAGGGATTACCTCCTTCCAATCCAGTATGATCATTACGAGTTATTCGGTCGCAGCTATTTTCCTTATACCTGTCGCTGGCTATTTATCAGATAGGTTTGGAAGAAAAGTGGTGATTCTGCCGAGTTTAATTTTTGCATTAATCGGAGGACTTATAGCCGGATTTGCCTCGTGGAAAATGGATGACCCCTTCACATGGATTATCATCGGCAGGATTTTACAAGGAGTTGGGGCATCTGGAGCTATGCCAATCATATTACCCCTCGTAGGAGATCTGTATAAAGATGATGATGAAAAAACAAGTTCATGTCTAGGAATCATCGAAACATCAAATACATTCGGAAAAGTATTAAGTCCAATACTGGGCTCAGCATTAGCTGCTCTGTTATGGTTCCTCCCTTTCTTCTCTATTTCTGCATTCAGTTTAATTTCTATTGCTTTAATTTTTATTTTTGTTAAAGTGCCCAAAGAAAAAGATGACCCCATTAAATTTAAACAATTTTTGAATAATACCAAAAAAACATTTAAGTCAGAGGGAAAGTGGATATTCACCGTGTTTCTAAATGGAATTTTAGTTATGCTCATCCTATTCGCTACTCTCTTTTTCTTATCAGAAAACCTAGAAAAAGTTCACGACCTAAAAGGAATTAAAAAAGGTTTTGTTCTTGCCATTCCTCTTTTATTTCTATGTATCGCAGCATTTATTACTGGTCGCAAAATTAAAGGGAATTTGCCAACAATGAAAAAACTAATGATTGCTTGTTTAATTGCCCTGTCCGCAAGTGTCGTTTTTGTTGGGTTTACGAGCCAAAACTTAATTCTCCTTTTAGTCGTGACTAGTGTAGTCGGTATAGCTATCGGTGCCTTATTACCTGCGCTTGATGCCATTATTACAGAAAATATAGATAAGAAAGAACGAGGCACCGTATCCTCTTTTTATAGCTCAGCACGCTTTATTGGGGTTGCAGCTGGTCCTCCAATTATGTCGCTCGTCATGAAAAATTTTCTTCATATAAGTTATATTATAGCGGGAGTATTGACACTCATTCTGTTGTTTATAGTTATTAAGTTTTTTAAAGTTGAAGAAATTGAACATAATAATAAACATGCATAGGACATAAAAAAGGATCGACCAATTTTACATTGTCGATCCTCTTTCTATGTATGATTGTAAATGCATTTCTAACCAGATCATTTGGACTTTAAACTGAATAGAATGAGAAAAATTCCGCTAAATAAAAGTAACATTCTGTTTAGCGGAATTTTTTCAGTAAGACCAGATAACCCAATTCCTGTTGTTACAATTAAGACAATAGGACCCACTAAGGCAAGTAACGTATTAATATAGAAAGCTTTTTCCAAATCATTATATTTTAACATCAGCATGGCTGCTGATATTTCTATACTCCCAGAAATGAGTCTCATTATAATCATGAAAAAAAGTGCTTTTTCCATAAAACCTAACACCTTATCACCCTTTGATATTCTATCGTTACTCATATATATGCAGTTTAAAGGTGTTCTAGTTCAAATAAAAGGAGACACACAAATTATTAATATATCCGCTTTACTCACTCTGAAATCAAACCCTTATTGTTCTAATGGCTTATAACAGAACCACCAGTCCAAGCACTGGACATCCCCCTGTTCTGCTTCTTGCAAACGTTTCTCCACCGCCATAACATTCCGTGGTGGCGGAATGATAACCTGATCTCCTAAGTAAGGGTTTTGCGGCCAATTTACAGGAGTTGCCACTTTATATTCTGCAGCTACTTGCAAAGCCCGAATAACTCTTATCAGTTCATCAATATTTCTGCCTATCTCAGGCGGATAATTTATCATTAATTTAATGGTTCCTTGAGGATCTACAATATAAACTGTCCGAACCGTTGAAGTGCCTAGAACTGGGGATATCATACCTAGCCTCATAGCTACCTTACCAAGTTGATCTGCGATGACTGGAAATTCTATTGAGACATCAAAACGATTTTT
>JBFELW010000223.1:0-4506 GCA_041551995.1 Paenisporosarcina sp. | reverse complement strand
GCTTCAGGCATTGCACATCCTAAAATCAAGTCATCAATCGGGCCATCATAGCCACCCGCACGTCGTAATGTTTCTTTTACAACCAATGCACCAAAGTCATCTGGTCGTACTGTTGCAAGAGAACCTTTTTTTGATCTTCCTACAGGTGTTCTTGCACCTGCTACAAGTACTGCTTCGCGCATGAGTTATCCTCCTTTTGCCAAACCCAACTTTAGTTGCGTAATGGCTTTCCTTTTACTAACATATTCTGCATTCTAGCTTGGGACTTTGGTTCAGCTACTAAGCTTAAAAATGCTTCTCGTTCCAAGTCTAGTAAATATTGTTCGTCGACTAATGTGCCGTATGGTACTTTTCCACCTGATAACACATAGCCTAATTTTTTAGCGATTTTTAAATCATGCTCACTAATAAACCCTGAAAGGAACATGCCTTCTGCTCCAAGAAGCAATGTAGCATAGCCAGATTCCCCTGTTACGGGAACTTTTTCACGAAGTGGTGCTTTATAGTTATTTTCATATAAGGCTAGGGCTGCTTGTTTTGCATCATAAATTAAATGGTCAGCATTTACACTGATTCCATCTGCAAAGTTCAAGAAATTATTTTCACGTGCTTCTTCACCTGAAGTCGATACTTTTGCCATTGCAATTGTTTCAAATACTTTATTTGCAACATATTGATAATCGACTTGAACGCCATTTGGTAGGCCTTTTAAGTGTTTCATATACAATTCTTTGTTTCCGCCACCGCCGGGAATAAGTCCAACGCCAACTTCTACTAAGCCCATATACGTTTCCATAGAGGTTTGGATATGTGCAGCAGGTAAACAAACCTCTGCCCCTCCACCCAATGTCATACCAAACGGAGCTGCTACTACAGGTTTTGAACTATATTTAATTTTCATCATGGCATTTTGGAAAGAACGAACTGTGAAATCAAGTTCAAAAATATTGTCATCCTGCGCTTCCATTAGAATCATGCCAAGGTTTGCGCCAACACAGAAGTTTTTCCCTTGATTACCAATGACAAGCCCTTTGAAGTTTTTCTCTACTTCATCAACAGCGAAATTAATCATCTGGATAATATCTAGACCAATCGCATTTGATTGTGAATGGAACTCAAGTAATGCAATTCCGTCTCCAAGATCTATTAAACTTGCACCAGAATTCTTTTTGATAACACCATGTTTCTTTTTATATTGTTTTAGATTAATTACCTTTTCATTTGTTGGTATTAGAGTATATTCTGATCCATTAAAGTAGTACGTATCGCCATCTTCTTCTTTATAGAAAGATTCGTTGCCACTATCAAGCAGTGATTGAACGAATGAAGGGATTTCTATTCCTTCCGATTGCATTTTCTCTACAGATTTTTTAACACCTATAGCATCCCAAACTTCAAATGGACCTTGTTCCCACCCAAATCCCCACTTCATTGCATTATCGATTGCAACAACATCATCTGCAATTTCACCATGAAGTTTTGCTGAATACACAAGTGTTGGAGCCAAGATGCTCCATAGCAATTCACCTGTACGGTCATTTGCGTAGGTAAGTGTTTTCACTTTTGCGGCTAATCCTTTTTGCTGTTTCGCCATTTCTAGTGAAGGTGTTTTTAGTTTCTTAGCTGGCTCATACTCCATTGTTTCAGGATTTAATTCAAGTATTTCTTTGTCTTTCTTGATGAAGAATCCTTGACCAGATTTTGCACCTAACCAACCATTTTCAAGCATTTTATTCAAAAATGGAGGAAGCTCAAATACTTTTTGTTCTTCTCCCGTTGTTAAATCATGTACATTTTTTGCAACGTGACCAAATGTATCTAGACCAACAACATCAAGAGTACGGAAAGTTGCTGACTTCGGACGACCTATAACTGGTCCAGTTACTGAATCTACTTCTCCAACCGAATAACCTTTTGCCAGCATTTCACGTAGGGTAACTAGTAAACCATATGTTCCGATACGATTGGCAATAAAGTTTGGTGTATCTTTTGCAATTACAACACCTTTGCCCAATTTATTCTCACCAAACGATTGCATAAACTCAACTACTTCAGGAAGTGTTGTGGTAGCTGGGATAACTTCAAGTAATTTTAAATAACGTGGAGGATTAAAGAAATGCGTTCCAAGAAAATGCTTTTGGAAATCGTCAGAACGTCCTTCACCCATTGCGTTAATGCTGATACCAGACGTATTAGAAGAGATGATTGTTCCTGGTTTACGGACCGCATCAATCTTTTCATATAAACCCTTTTTAATATCAAGATTTTCAACAATAACTTCTATAATCCAATCCACATCTTTAAGCTTATCTAAATCATCTTCAAAGTTACCTGCTGAAAGTAAAGTTAAATTTTTCTTTGAAGCTAGTGGTGCTGGTTTTTGCTTTAATAACTTATTTAGAGCTCCTTGAGCTACTCGATTGCGAGCAACAGAATTCCCTTTTTCTTCTTCTGATAAATCGCGAGGAACCATGTCTAATAATAAAGTTGGAATGCCAATATTCGCTAAGTGTGCTGCAATTCCAGAACCCATTACTCCAGACCCTAAGACTGCCGCCTTTTTAATTTGATATGCCACGTGAAAAGCCTCCTGTCTGTTTCTTGAATGAATACTCATTCATTTTTTGTTCAAAAAAAATAGAAACATTGTCTATGAATCTAAGTTTAGTCCATTTTCTCTTTTTTCGCAATATTAAAATGATGATTCTTAGTTTAGATGAACTAATCTTCGGACTCCATTCGATGTCTCCCCTTCTATATAATATGATTATAAAATCTGAAGTATGCTACATAATTAATTATTTTTTTCACTCTCCTTATTTACGAGGCAACTGAAAAAGTAAATTTATTATTTCTTAGCTAGAGCTTGAAGAACCTGCCTTTTATATGGATTAGTACAGGTGATTTCCTTAAATCTAATAGAGGTACTTCAAAATCTAACAGAACATCATATGCGGGTCTATTTGGTGTGCAAATGCAATGAGCCAGTTTTGCAGTAATTCTCAAGCGAAATTTCATTCAAAATCTAAAGAACTACGAATTTTTTTTACACGAGTTTTTCAGTGACCGCTATTAACTGACGTGTATATTTGAGAATTTTCTCCACACACTAATTTGAAATTAAAGGAGGACATTAGAT
Organism: Paenisporosarcina sp.; assembly: GCA_041551995.1. Lineage (GTDB taxonomy): Bacteria > Bacillota > Bacilli > Bacillales_A > Planococcaceae > Paenisporosarcina. The sequence goes on along the minus strand of JBFELW010000223.1, from coordinate 1,367 downwards.
ATGAGTTTATTTTCACAACCATCTGATCAAACAGTTATGTACCAAGAACCACCTAAAATGATTTCTTCAAAAGACCTTCAATACTTAAGTGACATGTTATCTTGGAATTTATTAGCATCAAAGAAAATGAATTGGGCTGCTGAAAACTGCCAGCTTGCAGATTTAAAAAAAGAGTTTCAAACTGCTGGCCAAATGCATTCGAAACATTATGATGAAATTTTGAAATTGTTACAACAAAATGAAGGGGGTACTGTTTCATGAATAAGTCAACCATCCAAAATCCTGAAACACCCTATTCCGAAACACCACAACTTAATGATCGTGACATTTTAAATGATGCATTGTCTACAGAAAAGTATCTATGTACTGCATATGAAAATGCTATGCAAGAGGCTAGTCATGATGCACTATATCAAACGATTTTTTCACAAATGAGAGATATTTCTAAACAGCAACGTAGCTTTTATAATTTACACTTCAATCATGGTTGGTATACTCTCTCGCCTGCTGATTCCAAAGAGATTCAACAAACTATACAAGATTTCCAGGGCTATAAAAAACAGTTACAATAAGTAGGTCAAATTGCTATTCAGGTATCCATATTCCGTGTAGACTATTCCTAGAACCTAAGGAGGAATAGTCATGAAATCTATTACAACTGCAGAAGAATTCAAACAACTAATTTCTACAGATGAAGAAGTCGTCGTAAAATTTAGTGCTGGATGGTGCCCAGATTGCACTCGAATGGACATGTTCATTAATCCCATTATAGAAGAATTCAACCAATATAAATGGTTTGAAGTGAATCGTGATGAGCTACCAGAAATTGCTGATCTTTATGAAGTTATGGGCATTCCAAGCTTATTAATCTATAAAAACGGTGAGAAAAAGGCACATTTACACAGTGCAAATGCTAAGTCTCCAGATCAAGTAACTCAATTTTTACAAAGTCAAAATGGGTAGACGTAGCGTCTACCTTCTTTATGTTATTAAAGGAAAACAACCAGCCACTTCACTCCGTACAGTGAAGAACTGGTTATTTTTTTATAAGTGCTTTGTCATAAATACTTGAGAAACAGTTGTTTTTTCAAATCCATTTGCCTGCATAGCTGTAACTACAACCCCGTCTCCAACAGGTAAATTGTAGGTGTTTCTGTTAATCGGTTGATCAAATTCTAGTGCATAAGCAAGTAACATGTGAACAGCGGTTTCATCTCCAGTATGTTGAAACTGAAATAAAGTGATTCCTTCTATCGTTTTACCGTAAATATGCTTTTTCCGAATGAGACAGGATCCTTTGATAATCCCATTTTTTGAAATGATGACGGCTTCCCCGCCTATTTTTGACACACTATTTGCATCTGTTT
>JBFELW010000222.1:0-4514 GCA_041551995.1 Paenisporosarcina sp. | reverse complement strand
TTGTCGTCCGTTATCTTGTTCATGCCCTCGACTAATTTTTCTAGCGTTTCAGCAACGACAAAGTCCTCTCCTTTATCTAAAAACGACTTAACTGGAGCAGTTGGACCAGGTAAAATTCGCGCTAATACTTGTTTTATACTTTTTCCTGTTAAATCAGGATTTTGTTCAGAACCTGATAAAGCAAACTCTTTTTCCACTACTTTTTGAGTCAATACAAACCAAGAGTAGTCGTACCCAGTTGCTTGAATGGTCTCAAGAGTTCCAAGTGTATCAAACCCAGGAAAATTTGGTGCTTTGAAACGCTTTCCTTCTGCATCGAACCACATCGAAGAAGGCCCTGGAAGGATACGAATTCCATGCTTTGCCCAAATAGGGTTCCAATTTTTAATCCCTTCCGTGTAATGCCACATCCTGTCTCGGTTAACGATTCGACCACCCGATTGCTCTGAAATACCAAGCATTCGTCCATCTACATGTGCAGGTACCCCTGAAATCATACGTTCTGGTGGTTTACCTAGTCTAGCTGGCCAATTCTTTTTAATTAAATCAAAGTTTGCACCAATTCCACCGCTTGTCACTAATACAGCTTGCCCTCGGATTTCAAATTCTCCAATGACTTCTCGTGAACTTGCTTCTCCTCGAGCTGCGTCACTTGGTTCAAGAATGCTTCCTCTAACACCCTTTACATGATCATCCTCAAGAATCAGATCGTCTACACGGTGTCGTGGTTTATACTCAACCAAGCCACTAGCGATTCCCTCCCGAACTCGATCTTCGAAAGGTTTAACAATGGCGGGGCCTGTCCCCCATACAATATGAAATCTGGGTACAGAGTTTCCGTGTCCCTCAGCTAAATAACCTCCACGCTCCGCCCATCCCACCACAGGGAAAAATCGGACCCCTAGTCCATGAAGCCACTGCCGTTTCTCATTTGTAGCAAATTCCACGTAAGCCTCGGCCCATTTACGTCCCCAATAGTCTTCATCATCACGATCAAAACCCGCTGAACCCAACCAATCCTGCATGGCTAAATCTCTAGAGTCTTTTATACCCAATCTTCGTTGTTCAGGTGTATCCACTAAAAACAAACCACCAAATGACCACCAAGCCTGACCACCCAAAGATGATTCTGGTTCTTGATCAAGTAATATCACTTTCTTTCCAGCTTCCACTAGTTCAGCAGTCGCTACTAAACCGGACAACCCAGCTCCAACAACAATGACATCTACATTCATTTAATTCCCCCCTTTTAATGTATGTATAGCTCTCTCTACTTTATCTATTCGAGCAATATAGATTGGATTCCTTTGAATATATTCGATATAGTATAATAAAGAGTGTGAAAAGGAAGAAATATCTAATTATCAAGGAGAATTGAAATCATTATTTAGGCTGATTTTGATTATAAAAAGACGTGCAGTTCAATGGAAAGTGGTAAACTCAAGATAGTTTAATTTTATATAAGGGGTGTTATAGTTTGAAAATTTATGATGTTACAATAGTAGGTGCAGGCCCTGCAGGTCTGTTCACCGCTTTTTATGGTGGTATGCGACAAATGTCTGTAAAAATAATCGAAAGCCTACCAAATCTTGGGGGTCAATTAACAGCACTTTATCCAGAAAAGTATATTTATGATGTAGCTGGTTTCCCAAAAATACGTGCAAAAGATTTAGTAGATAATTTAGAAGAGCAACTCTCGATTTTCGCTCCAACCATTGTTACCGGAGAATCAGTAGAAGATTTAGCTAGACAAGAAGACGGTACATGGCAGCTAACAACTAATGAAGGAAAACATTTATCTAAAACTGTAATCTTTACAAATGGAAACGGCGCGTTTGAACCGAAACGTTTAGAACTAGAAGAAGCTACAAATTTTGAAAGTAAACAGCTTCATTACTTTGTAGATGATATGGGTACGTTTGCTGGTAAAGATGTGGTTTTATTTGGGGGCGGAGATTCGGCTGTTGATTGGGCACTTATGTTAGAGCCTATTGCAAACTCTGTTACACTCGTACACCGTAGAGATACATTCCGAGCGCACGAACATAGTCTTGATTTGCTTAAGAAATCGAATGTTATTATTAAAACACCTTATGTTGTGGATCATTTCAATTCTGAAGGAGACACGTTTACGCATGTGTCTATCAGACATTCAGATGGCTCCATTGAAGACTTAAAGGCAGATCATGTAATCGTAAATTATGGATTCCGTTCTTCTATTGGGAATATGAAAGACTGGGGAATGGAAATGGACCGTCATGCCATAGTAGTAAATTCAAAAATGGAAACGACACAGCCTGGTGTATATGCTGTTGGTGATAGCAACACGTATGATGGAAAAGTCAAACTCATCGCTTGTGGATTTGGTGAAGCACCGATTGCAATTAACTCTGCTAAACATTTCGTTGATCCTGAAACGAAGAAGCATGTAAAACATTCAACAGATTTATTTTCTCATTAATAAGAAAAAGAGATTGTTCTAGCTGTAAAGGCTAAAGCAATCTCTTTTTACATATAGCTCTAATAACTTTGGTTTTCACTAACGACCTAGAAAGCTTCATCAAGCCAATAGAATGTAGGTTGTGTCACACGAGGTGAATTCTTAGCATACTTCCCATTGTGCTACTGAAGGAGATTCTCCATTTACCACGATTCCCCTAAAATCTTGTTTAACGTGTTTATAATTAGGCGTCTTCCATGAAATCCACAACATTTTTGACCATTTATTTACGTAAAACAGTGCTAATCATCATCCTGTATGAATTACGTGGTTGGATTATTTTTGAAAGGCTTTTTACGAATGATATTCAAAACTGCCATTCCGTCGCTCGGATATTCCCCATGCCAAACGGGGAATAGTGAAAAGAAGACGAAATAGAAAGAGAAATAAACGAATTGGTATGTGAAAATATTAGGATCTATTTCTCTAAATAAAATGAGTCCATTTAACAAGAGAATACTCAGAATGTTAAACATAGACCCTCCTAAATAGATGAGAATAAGTTGCCATCTGGATTCTCTGTTAGCTATCGCAACATACTCAAAATAACCTTCATAAAAATAAAGACGCCGTATATGAAGAGGACCTATTTTAAAAAGAACCTTCCCAGTACCAAGATGCATATTTACTTTTCCACCAAAAAGGGTTGCGAAAAACATATGACCTAATTGATGTAATATCGTGACTAGGGGCAACACTATAAAAAATGACAAGAAAAATAGTGGAAAATCATTAAACCCAAACACCTCTCCACCCGCTTCCCATAAATATATATTTCCCACTAAAGTAAAGTGTTATTTTAATAATTCTTTCCCTCTTGTGTATTACAAGTTATTAGATACCACACTTGTCTTCTCTCCAAACCATTTAAATCATGGACATTTTGGATTGATATGGTTAAGACGTTTTTAGTAGTGGTTTTTACATACTTACTTTAAAAATATTTACTTCTTTTGGCAGTCACCTAAAAGAACTTTTCATTTTAAAACGTCTTTTAGTAGCTTGTCCTATTCTAAAAACAAAATGTAAAGCGTATTTTCTTACATAATAGAGTTCCATTTTGGAGGTCTTCATGAAGAAAAGTTTACGTATCGGGAGTGCCTTTATCGGAATTAGTGTTGGGGCTGGTTTTGCTTCAGGACAAGAGATCCTACAATATTTCACGAATTTCGGACATATGGGCTTGTTTGCAGCATTAATATCGACCTTATTATTTGCGTATCTTGGAATGAATTTGACGAGACTTGGGAGTATAATGCAAACAACTTCACACAAGGAAGTTGTCTATAGTATTAGCGGTAAATTTTTAGGAAGAATTGTGGACTGTATCATAATCCTCACATTATTCGGGGTTAGTGTTGTCATGATTGCAGGAGCTGGATCCGTTTTTTCGCAACAATTTGACCTACCAGCTACTCACGGTAGCACAATAATGGCAGGCATTGTCATTTTTACAGTTATGTTGAACGTAAAAAAAGTCATAGCCATTATTGGAGCAGTCACACCCTTCCTTATCTTGGCTATTGTTTTAATTTTTATTTACAGTATAACAACATTGGATATGTCAATTTCGGAATTACATGAACTGGCTATTACACAGCCAACTTCCATATCTAATTGGTTCTTCTCAGCAATTAATTACGTTTCATATAATATTGCGGCGGGCGCATCCATGATTATAGTAATGGGTGGAACTGAAAAGAATGAAAAAATTGCATCTCTAGGTGGTTTTATTGGTGGCTTAGGACTTGGTTTTTTAATTATTTTAAGTTATTTAGCTCTTCTCCTGAAAATTGATGTGGTAACTGGATATGATATGCCTCTGTTAAAAATCGTAGATGATATTCATCCTGCACTTGGAATCATTATGTCTCTCATCCTATTCGCTATGATTTATAACACAGCTGTAGGTACTCTGTTCTCTTTCTCAGCACGTTTTATTAAAACCAGCTCGCCAAATTTTAAAATCCATGTCTTTGTTACTGGTATCATAGCTTATGTGGTCAGTTCGATT
>JBFELW010000221.1:0-4523 GCA_041551995.1 Paenisporosarcina sp. | reverse complement strand
GATATTGTTCGACATCCACTGGTTGCAAAAATTATTCAAGCATATGAACAACAGCCGTCTGAATAAAGACAGCTGTTGTTTTTTAGTTTTTAATAGGATTAAATGATACTAATAATGACAATTTTAGGGGGATATGCTCACGAATCATATCAAGTAGAAAACTATAATAACTCAATATTCAAAGGGATAGAGGGTTGCAATATATATGATTTTGTACATGTTACTGGATCTTCTAAAGATACTTTGAGATATAAATCAATTGATAATGAAGGCGCAAAATAAGGTTTGAAGAATTCAAAAGAAATCATTTTGATATCTCAATTTTTTTTATTCCCGAAGGCGTAGCCTATGTTTTTAATTTACATACTAATATGTTAGGTGTTCCAGCAATCATAAGGCAGTATTAAATTTTAAAATGAGGAAGGGAAGGTACGATAAAAATAAAGAAAAAAATAGAAATAATGAAAAAATAGAATATTCTGCTATGATTATAGTAAAGAATGGGGATGATCGAGTGCAAAACTGGAGTAGGAAATTACGAGTGATGGTTGGCTATCGAACTTTTGTGATTTCATCGCTCATTCTAACCGGTGCGATTGTTTTCCTATTTATGATAAATAATGTCCGTACCGAACAATATGATTATGAAGATAAGGAATTCTTACTAACAAATGAAACAATTCGAGCTGTAAAAACGGTTGAAGATCCTGTTAAAACGGAACTAGAACGGAATAGAGCCGCTTCAGAGGTGGCCGATGTTTATCAATTTAAAGAAGAAGATAAAGAAAACCGTATAGCTATTATTACTTCTTTATTTGATTATGTTGAGGAAGTACAAGAAGAATTTACACCTACTGATTCTGTCACAGGAACAGAGCCCGACACAGATGCAGATAAAGATAAAGATAAAGTTCCTGAAGATACAGTTGACAAACAAGTAAAACAGTTAAAGGAAAATTTAAATGCTCTTGAAAAAGAGGGTGAAGGTCTAAGGTTTTCTGACGATGCATTAGCTTCATTACTAAAATTAGAAAAGTATAAATTACAAAATTTGCAGACTGTACTTACCACAAATGTGAAGGAAGTTATGAGTGAACCCATTCGCTCTGAACAATTGGTAGCAGCTAAGAATGACATTGAAGATAGAATAAGAGAAAATACGTTAATACCTGAAAATGTACTGCCCACTGCTATCTTAATTGGAAGATACAGTATCGTTGAAAATGAAACATTAGATGTAGAACAAACAGAAGCTAGAATTGGACAGGCTAAGGCGGGCGTAGAACCTACAAGGATTCTACAAGGACAAGTGATTGTTCAAGAGGGACAAATTATTGACAAAGAAGTAATCCGCCAACTTAAACTGGTGGGTATGTTAACAAATCAATCTTCTTTAAAGCCTATATTCGGTCTTCTACTTTTTGTTGCTCTATGTATGTGGTTATTTTATATGCAGTTATCCAAATGGAACGCTGATAGGGGAGATAAACAACGTGCAATAATTGTTTTAATGCTTATCTTTATTTTCTCGGTAAGTGGTATGAAATTAATTAGCTTAGTATCAGAGAACTTTGATGTCACAATTGCATTTTTATTTCCAACAGCATTAGCCCCCATGCTCGTCCGTTCGTTAATAAATGAGCGTTTTGCGGTATTAATTACGGTGGTTACAGCTGCAGTTGCTGGTGTGATTTTTCAAGAAGGTTATTCCGCAGTTTTGCAAATGGAAATTACACTGTACATCTTGTTTGGGGGATTGGCTGGACTTTATATCATACAAGGTGCTGAAAAAAGAACTCACTTATTACAGACAAGTATGAGTGTAGCAGTAGTTAATCTTATTTTCATGGCATTTTATTTGCTGATGGCACAATCAAACTATGGTTGGTCTGAGCTTCTGTTCTATGGAATTGCCGCACTAACATCAGGGTTATTATCAGGCGCTTTAACCATTGGTTTATTACCGTTCTTCGAATCAGCTTTCGGTTTAATCTCGGCCATGAAATTAATAGAGTTATCAAATCCAAACCATCCATTATTAAAGAAAATTTTAACTGAAACACCAGGAACCTACCATCACAGTGTCATGGTAGCGAATTTGGCAGACGCGGCTTGCGAATCCATTGGAGCAGATGGCTTACTTGCGCGAGTAGGGTGTTATTATCACGATATTGGAAAGACGAAAAGACCTGGCTTTTTCATTGAAAATCAAATGAGTCATGCCAATCCCCATGACTCTTTACCACCTGAGGTCAGCCGAGATATTATATTGGCACATGGGACAGATGGAGCAGCTATTTTACGAAAACATAAAATGCCAAAAGAAATTATTGAAATTGCTGAACAGCATCATGGCACAAGTTTACTTAAATACTTTTATGTTAAAGCAAAAGAAGCAGGAAAGGATATCTCAGAGGATGACTTTCGATATTCAGGGCCTAAGCCACAAAAGAAAGAGACAGCGATTATTTCAATTGCTGACAGTGTGGAAGCGGCAGTCCGTTCAATGAGAGAACCTACAAAAGAAAAAATTCAAGAAATTGTCCATACTATAGTGAAGGATAAGCTTCAAGATGGTCAGTTTGATGATTGTGATTTAACGATAAAAGAACTAAAAACAGTAGAACGTGTATTATGTGAGACGTTAAACGGTATTTTTCATTCTAGAATTGAATATCCGCAATAGAGGAGGAAGTTTATGCACTTAGAATTAGATTTATTAGATAAAACTGGTACATTAACGAAAGAAACATTAATGCTTATTGAACGGATGTTGGATCATGCAGCTAATGTGGAGGGAATTGAGTCGGGTTGTGAACTATCAGTAACATTCATTACTAATGACGAAATTCAGGAAGTAAACCGAGAATATCGAGGCAAAGATGCACCTACTGACGTGATTTCATTTGCTATGGAGGAACTTGGTGAAGGTGAAATGGACATTGAAATAGTTGGAGCTCCGCGACTATTAGGGGATATTTTAATATCTGTAGAGCGTGCCATAGAACAAGCATATGATTATGGTCACAGTAATGAAAGAGAAATTGGATTTTTAGCTATTCATGGTTTTTTACATCTACTTGGCTATGATCATTTGGAAGAAGAAGAAGAAATAGAAATGAATAAAAAACAAGAAGAGATTTTACAATCTTTCGGATTGCGTCGTGAAATGGATGAAAAAGAATAAGTTAGTCTCGTCATTCGGCTATGCATGGCAGGGAATTATACATGCAATGAAACGAGAACGGAATTTCCGGTTACATGTGCTTGCTACTATCGTTGTAGCAATAGCGGGAAGTATAAGTAGTTTATCATCAATGGAATGGATGGTTATTTTACTATGTGTCGGGGGAGTGCTGAGCTTAGAATTATTAAATTCTGCTCTAGAGCGAGTTGTCGACTTAGCTTCTCCAACTACACATGAATTAGCAAAGCAAGCGAAGGATATGAGTGCTGCTGCCGTTCTTGTATTTGCTCTTGCAAGTGCTATAATCGGAATACTCATCTTTTTACCTAAGTGGATGGAAATATTTAATTGAGGTGTTGAAACAATGGATAAATCACAATTAATGGAAGAATCCAAAATTGCTCGTGAAAATGCATATGTACCTTATTCGAAATTCAAAGTGGGTGCTGCTTTATTGTCGAAAGAAGGTAAAGTGTACCATGGTTGTAATATAGAAAATGCAGCTTATAGTATGACAAACTGCGCAGAGCGTACAGCGGTGTTTAAAGCCGTCTCTGAGGGTGTTCGTGACTTCACCTCACTTGCAGTCGTCGCAGACACTGAAGGTCCTGTATCGCCTTGTGGAGCATGTCGTCAAGTAATCGCGGAGTTTTGTGAACCAACCATGCCTGTGTATTTAATTAATTTAAAAGGAAACGTACTTGAAACAACAGTGGCAGAACTGTTGCCAGGTGCATTTTCACCGGAGGACTTAGCTAATGCTGGAAGCAAATAAAGGATATAAATCAGGATTCATTTCAATTATCGGTAGACCGAATGCAGGGAAATCTACGTTCTTAAACCGAGTAATCGGGCAAAAAATCGCCATTATGAGCGACAAGCCACAAACAACAAGAAATAAAGTCCAAGGTGTATTAACAACAGAGCAACAACAAATAATTTTTATTGATACGCCGGGTATTAATGAACCAAGACATAAACTAGGCGACTTTATGTTGAAGGTGGCTAGAAATACGCTACGTGAAGTTGATGCTATCTTACTAATGGTTGACTCAACAGATCGCATTGGGAAACAAGATCGATATATTTTTGAAATGCTGAAGGGGAATGAAACTCCAGTATTTTTAGTGATGAATAAAATTGATTTAATTCATCCGGATAAATTATTGAGTGTGACGGAATCTTTCCGCAAAGAATTTGATTTCGCAGACGTTATTCCAATCTCTGCTTTAGAAGGAATCAATATCGATGGGTTACTCGAAGTGTTAACAAAATATTTGCCAGAAGGCCCCCAATATTACCCTGCTGATCAAGTAACAGACCATCCAGAGCGTTT
>JBFELW010000220.1:0-4532 GCA_041551995.1 Paenisporosarcina sp. | reverse complement strand
ATTATTAAGTGAGAAGTTCACAACCTCAACAATCGTTCCATTCGGAAAAATATGAAGTTCTCCATTCCAACCCTTTACCTTCGTTGTCCTCAATCCAATTTCTTCTACTGAACCTTCTGCTTGACCAATTCGCACATAATCACCAACTGAAAATTGATCTTCGAAAATGATAAAAAACCCGGTAATAACATCTCGAACTAAGTTTTGAGCACCGAAACCAATTGCAAGTCCTAAAACCCCAGCTCCAGCTAGCAAACCTACTACTTCAATGTTTAATGCTGATAAAACAGCTAAAATTGCTGCAAAATATACAACATATGTAATCACATTCTCTAGCAATTTCAGCATGGTGTTTTGTCTTCGTTCCGAATACCGTAGAGGTGTTTTCATTCGAACTAAAAACACTTGACGAATAATTGCTTTTCCTACCTTCACCACAATACCTGTAAGAGCCATGATGAAAATTATTTTTAATACAACCAATCCTGCATCTATCCAAATTTCCTCTGTTAGAAATTTGTTTTGAATACTAGTAATCATTTTATTTACATCCATTTAATAGCCCACCTTTTGAATAAAATTCATTCTCTCTACGTATACTATGAAAAAAAAGAGAGTGAGTTTTCAATATGATTGCATTCCCTTCACAGACAGGACAAGAAGTATTTTCTCACACCGAATCTGGTGTTGCTTGGAAGCTAAGCTCTTTCTTATTGGAAAGTATTCCTTTTGATAATCCAAACCTTACTTTTTGTTGCATAGGAACGGATCGTTCAACAGGAGATACGTTAGGGCCTTTAATAGGCACATGGTTAAAAGACCACTCAACATTCCCTTTCGAAGTAATTGGCACCTTAGAACAGCCTCTACACGCTCTTAATCTACAGGATACGGTTGACGACATACAAAATCGAGCTATTCCACCTTTTGTAGTTGCAATCGATGCATGTCTAGGTCAATTAGATCGGATAGGATTTATTTTAGTTGAAAGCGGACCACTTTTACCTGGTAAAGCTGTAAAAAAAGAACTCCCCCCTATTGGTGATCTTTCCATTAAAGGTATTGTTAATGTAAGTGGATTTATGGAATATTCAGTCCTTCAAAATACAAGATTACAAGTTCCTTACAAAATGGGTAAAGTTATTGTTCGAGCTTTATTACTTGCTTGGCAACGGAACCAACTGAAAATGGTAAACAACAGTCACCACAACAGCGACAACGAGTATACCCGGCAGTAAGTTAGCTACTCTTATTTTAGTCAAACCAATCATATTTAAACCTATTGCCACAATCATGATTCCACCAGTCGCGGTCATTTCTTGAATGAATAGTGCAAGGGCATCCTCTGGAATGAATTTACTAATTTGAGTGGCGAACAATGCAATTGTTCCTTGATAAATCACCACAGGGATTGCTGATAACATAACACCAATCCCTAAGGTAGTTGCTAAAATGATTGAAGTAAAGCCATCGATAAGGCCTTTCACAATTAATAAATCATGGTCATTTCTAAGTCCACTGTCCAAAGCGCCTATAACAGCCATAGAACCAATGACAAATATTAAAGTTGCTGACACAAACCCTTGGGAAATACTAACATTTTCCCCTTTGGCATTCTTTCCAACTTTGGATTCCAACCAATTACCAAACCTATTTAACTTCAAATCTAAATCTATCCATTCTCCTATCACGGCACCTATCACTAGACTGATAATAACAATCAAGAACTGACTACTTTGAAAACCCATTTGCAAACCAATTACCGTAACAGCTAGTCCAATTGCATACATAACAGTTTGTTTCATATTTTCAGGGATATTTTTTAATAAACGACCTATGATTGTTCCCAAAATGATTAGTAGTGCATTAATCAACGTCCCTAATAAGATCATTTCTTCGTCCTCACTTTATCTAAAAATAGAACCTATCCCCTCAATAACTTGAGAGAATAGGCGGTTTAATCTTCCAATAAATCTAAAATTCGTTCCAAATCATCTTCTGAGAAAAATTCTATTTCTATTTTCCCTTTGTTTTTTGTCTTTTTAATTGTTACGGTTGTTCCAAAATAATCCCGTAGTTGAGATTCTTTTTCTTCAATAAATATATCTTTTCCTTCACCATTGGATGTTTCACGTGAAACATCGTCATTCATTCTTTGTACAAGTGATTCTAGCTGTCTTACATTTAAGCTTTCTTTCATTACCTTTTCAGATATAGACGGAATAAGTCTTTTGTTCTTAAGTCCAAGCAGCGCTCGACCATGTCCCATGGAAATATTACCTGAAGAAATCTGTTCTCGAACGACATCAGGTAATGAAAGTAGACGAATATGATTGGCAATATGAGGTCTACTCTTACCTAAACGAAAAGCTAACTGCTCTTGAGTTAAATTTAATGCTTCCATTAAATTTTGATATGCATCTGCCTCTTCTATAGGCGTTAAATCTTCACGTTGTAAATTCTCTAAAATAGCAATCTCCATCATTTGTTGATCAGTTAACTCCCGAATGACTGATGGAATATCTTCCATTCCAGCTATTTGAGAAGCTCTAAATCTTCTTTCACCAACTACTATCTCGAAAAACTTAGCTCTTTTTCGCACAATGATTGGCTGTAAGATACCATGCTCTTTAATAGATTCAGCTAATTCAGCTAAAGCTGTTTCATCGAAGATCTTTCTTGGTTGAAAAGGATTAACTTTAATATCCTTTAGCGAAACTTTTTCAACTGTTTCCATTTGATTAATTGATTCTCCTGGAAAAAGTGCGTTTATTCCTTTACCCAAACCTTTAGACATTACGAATCACTTCCTTCGCCAAATCAAGATATACTTCTGCACCACGAGATTTTGGATCATAAATTATGATGGGTTCACCATGACTTGGTGCCTCACTTAGACGAACATTACGTGGAATAATTGATTTGTAAACCTTATCTTGGAAGTATTTTTTCACTTCTTCAATTACTTGAATTCCTAAATTAGTACGAGCATCAAACATAGTTAATAATACACCATCAATAACCAATTGATGGTTCAAATGTTTTTGAACTAACCTTATAGTACTTAATAATTGACTTAAACCCTCAAGTGCATAATATTCGCACTGTACCGGAATTAGTATAGCATCTGATGCTGTTAATGCATTAATTGTTAAAAGTCCTAAAGAAGGTGGACAATCTATAATAACAAAATCATATTGTTCTTTAACATCTTGTAACATTCTTTTGAGCCTTACTTCTCGAGATATTGTCGAAACAAGTTCAATTTCAGCGCCCGCTAAAGAAATTGTTGCAGGAACAATGTATAAGTTTTCCACTTTTGTTTCCAAGACTACTTTTTTCACTTCTACATCATCTATTAATACATCATAGATACACTGATGTACATCACCTTTGTTAATTCCAACACCACTGGTTGCATTCCCTTGAGGATCGGTATCTATTAACAATACTTTCTTCCCAAGGTACGCAAGGCATGCGCTTAAGTTCACTGATGTTGTTGTTTTTCCTACGCCGCCTTTCTGATTGGCGATCGCGATAATTCTTCCCACCCTCGCACCTGCTTTCTTTCTCTTTTTAAATAGCTTTATATCTTTTTTCCATTCTACTTTTAGACCACATGAGATTTTAACCACCATGTTCTATAGCAAATACCTTAATGTATAGAAAAGGAAGAACATAGAAAAACTATTTAACTATGTGTTTTTCACTGTCTATCTTTCATTCTATCAAATTTCTTATACAAAAAGGATTATATTCTGATTACAAAACAAAAAAACTCTTACTTTAATACAGTAAGAGTTCATAAGTATGATATATTAAGACTTCTTTTTAGGTATTCTAACAGTAATTTGATAGAAATCTTCGAGTTCTTCTTCTTCAGTTTCCATCTTAATTCCGCTTTTAGTTACCATAGCGAATGATTGTCTTAATGTATTTAGAGCAATTCTTACATCTCTACTTACGGCTTTGCGCTTTGGTTTTTCTTTTTTCGTAACCTCATCTATAATAGGGGGATTCAAGTACTCATCTACTTTTCCCTCTAACTGTTTCACATTATAATGGTGTTCAACGGTTTCCTTGAATAAAGTGATTTGTACATGTTCCTCTTTAACTGGCATTAATGCACGAGCATGTCTTTCCGAGATCTCACGTCTTAAAATGGAGTCTTGGATAATTTCAGGTAATTTTAATAATCGTATTTTATTAGCTACAGTAGACTGACCTTTACCTAATCTTTGAGCTAATGCTTCTTGGGTTAGTTCATGAAGCTCCAATAGTTTTTGATAAGCTAACGCCTCTTCTATAGCCGTTAACTCTTCACGCTGTAAGTTTTCTATTAAGGCAACAGATGCTGTTTCTTTATCACTTAAATTTCTAATGATTGCAGGGACCTCTGTCCACTCCAATTTGGTCATGGCTCGATATCGGCGCTCACCAGCAATTATTTCATATTGCTCATTATCCATTTTACGTACAACAATAGGTTGAATTACACCGTGTGTATGAATAGTACGAGCCAATTCTTCTAT
>JBFELW010000219.1:0-4536 GCA_041551995.1 Paenisporosarcina sp. | reverse complement strand
GTGATTGATCATGTGAAGAAGTTTGTCGAACAACATCAAATTTCAAACGACAAGTATGAATTCCAGATGCTTTATGGTTTCCGTAAAGATATGCAAGTTGAGTTAGCCAAACAAGGATACAATTTCTGCACATACGTTCCGTTTGGTGACGATTGGTACGCCTACTTTATGAGAAGATTGGCGGAACGCCCACAAAACTTAAATCTTATTTTCAAACAAGTGTTCAATAAACGCACAAACACTGCCATTGGCGTTTTTGCAGGAGCATTTGCGCTAAGTCAATTAGTATCTAAAAAGAAAAAGTGATATCTACATGCTGCCCTATTTATTAAAGGGCAGTTTTTTTATTAGCTATTATCATTTCCTTACTCTTGGAAAGAACAAAGTTTCCGTCTCAAAAAGAGTGTTTTTAATCTAAATAATTGGACATAGAATTCAATGAGCCATATTCCTTTAATTAACATCTCCACATTTTTTTCCACCTATACGAACTTCAATTCATATGATGTATAAAGAATGTATTTTCTCTTTCAGGAAACACTGTAAGAACAAGGAGGAATGAATAATGGCTAGAAACAATAAAATACTGGTTCCTGAAGCAAGAGAAGGTTTAAAACAATTGAAAGCAAAAGTTATGAATGCACAAGGTTACGATGTAAATGCTTCTCAACCTGACGATGTGAAGTACGAAATCGCACAAGAATTAGGAATTCCGTTTACTAATGGATATAACGGGAAACTAACCTCTGAACAGGCAGGAAAAATCGGTGGTCCAATCGGCGGTCATATGTTGAAAGAGCTTGTAAAATTGGCTCAAGAACAATTGACAAAAAAATAAGATATGCCATTGCGAAACACCCGGTTTTATACCCGGAGAACTTAGGTTGGTTCTTTTACATAAAAGTCCATACATTCTTTCGGTCTATTTTACCAAAAAAGTCCAAACGTAGCTTATTTAGTACAATAACATGGTATAAGAACGATCAGTATAAGGAGTAGATGACACATGGGAATTCACAAATTTTTCACGAGTATGAATGACTTGGAACGGATAATTCGTTGTCCAGGTAAATTTAAATTTGAAGAACATAACGTAGCAGCTCATAGTTGGAAGGTTTCTCAATATGCTATGTTTTTTGCGACAATTGAAGAAAACAACGGCGCACTTATTAATTGGAAATCGCTATATGAAAAAACCATTAATCATGACTTTGCAGAAATCTTTATTGGTGATATTAAAACACCAGTTAAGCATGCTTCACCTGAGCTAAAACAAATGATTACACATGTTGAAGAGAAAATGATGGAGAAATTTATCGTAGACGAAATTCCTAGTGAATTTCAATCCACATTTTTTGATCGTATGAAAGAAGGTAAGGATGCTACTATTGAAGGTCGATTACTCGAATTCGCAGATAAACTTGACCAATTTTACGAGTCCTTTGCCGAGTTAAAACGAGGGAATACCGACCATGAATTCGTAGTCATGTATCAGGAGGCATTAACGAAACTGTTAAATATGCCACTACCTGCAAGTGTTTCGTACTTCCGAGATGTTATGTTAGAGGATGTAAAACGTGAAGAAACAGCACTAGATGTGCAGGCCTTTACATTAAAAGTCTTAAACGCTTGAAATAGTCGTGATAAGCATGCAAAACTTCAGCGAAAGTGCTGAAGTTTTTTTATTGCCAAAACATTTTTTGCAATTTTTACAACGAATATGATAAATAGCAATTCGATTTCATATGATGATTTACAGAATTCTATAAATGAAATCATATGGAGGATAGAATGTGAAACCTGACAATTTAGACTCTAATGAAATGGAGTTGCGGAAGAACAAAGATTATATGGCTTCACTTGACATGATCGCCGAAGGGGCTCCTATTTATCAGTTGGATATAGATGATAATGAGGACATTAGAGATAATAGTTGTATTGATGACCCAGTATCTTAAATAGCTACTGGGTTTCCTGTTGTCCATACTACCCCTCCCTTATTCTTGAAATATCACTGATTGATCAGTAGTTTTATTGTATAATCTAACTACCTTCCAAGCATACGAACAAAAGGAGAATTATAGATGCTCATCCATGGACATAAAGTACTAGGAAACAATGTAGATAACGAAACCCGTTGCCATCATTTTCATGCTGAAATCGACCGAATTGCCATTAAGTTTTACTGTTGCCATACATATTACCCCTGCTTCTCCTGCCATGGAGAGGCTGGATGTAACTCTCCTAAAGTCTGGCCTAAGGAACAATTCAATCAAGAAGCCATATTGTGTGGCGCATGTGGGCATGAACTTACCATTCATGAATATTTGTCCTGTGATTCCACTTGCCCTTCATGCAAGAGCGCATTTAATCCAGGTTGCAACCTACATAAGCATTTATATTTTGAGATGTGATCACTTCACTATACATTTCTCGTTTTACAAGGAATTCAGACATTTAAAAAGAGCGCTTTAATGTATCAGATGCTCATGGGTATAATGGCTATTTTCTTTTTTTCAGAGATAAAAAAAGAGATAGTATTATTAAAAATTGAAATTCGCGGGATCTAAATAACAGGCTTCGTTAAAGAACACCATGATGTAGCGAAGTTCAACAACCAAGATTAAAAATCTATAGAATAGAAAAGAGCCCAATTCATCTTCGAATTAGGGACCCTTAATTGTTTATTTCAAATACCAGAGAACTGGTTTGTTAACTATTTATGACGACTGGTTTTTGCAGCTTATCCAAGCGACGATCAAAAATCATATTTCCAAACGGAATAAAAGCCACTATAACTGCAATGACACTATAGAGAAATGGCCATCTAACCACAAAGGTCATATAGGCGACCACTAGACAATACGTAACAAATAAAAAGCCATGTATAGCCCCAACAACACTTACTGCTTCAGGAAAACCAAAGAAATATTTTAAAGGCATTGCCACAAATAATAATATAAGTAGAGAACTTCCCTCTAATAATCCCATGAAACGAAACCGTTTAAGTGGTTTTTCAGACATTTTACTCTCCCCGCTTTCTACAATGTCTATTATAGAGAGCCTGAGCGGTTGAGTATAGCATGTATCTCTTATTTAATTGATTTATTCACCATAGACTTCAAGAATTTGTCACAGGTACAGCATATCACTTGGCCACTACTGGAATCCAAATCTCTGAATAGTAATCGGCACGGTCTGGACCATCATTCATATATACTTCCATTTCAGCAGTGCCGCTCGGAATATATGAGCTAGATGGGAACCATTCACTGTATATTTTCCCCCACATCGATTGCATTGCTTGCGGCATAGGACCAACCACTTCGAAGATTGCATACATGGCAGCTGGAATTTCTAACGACTCATATTGCTCAGGTAAATCCTCTCCTCTATAGGCAGCTGCAATCCAATACTCCATTTGACTTGTTGCTGAATCCATCGTCAGACAAACACCTAACAACCCTTTTACATCTCCAGTATTCATGCTCATCAGTTCATGAGATGTACCATTCTGATTAATTTCTTCCCACATCTTAGGTATTTCTTTAGTGTTTTCACCATCTTTAAATGATAAAGATTTTGACACACCCATTACGCGGAATGCCGGTTTCTCTTCAATTCTTACTTTCATTGGATAAGCCCCTTTCAATTGTACAGAGATAACTAAACGATTGTAGGATGTAAACCCTTTCCGAGAAGAACGTGCTTTTGAAGGCGACATGCCATGCTGGCGCTTAAACGCCTTCGCAAAAGCTTCGGGTGTTTCATACCCATACTTGAACGCTATATCTATAACCTTCTGATTCGTTAATACTAGCTCTTCTGCTGCTAGAGTTAAACGTCGCCGACGTACATATTCCATCACGCTCATGTCAGTGAGAACCATAAATATCCGTTGGAATTGAAAGCCAGAGACATTTGCCTCCCTAGCTGCTTCTTCCACTTTAAAGTCCGAATACAAATGGTCCTCTAAAAAATCAATCGACCGTTGTAGTCCATCCACCCAACTCATCTCGTCACCTCTTAATTTACTTTATCGCTATTCAGAATAGCATACCTGTCAATCCGTGCTCTTTAAAGACAGGTCATCTGTAAAGAAGTCTTTGTTTTAATAATACCAAATAATAACTATCGCGTATGAAAGGAATGACCAGTGAAAGAAATTTTTTCGAGACATGTCCACTCCCCACCTCTTTCGCTCTATGTATGTAATGAAAGGAGGTGGTAAGCATGGCAATCGTAGCATTTAAGCAAGCGATCGTTCGATTAACGTTTGACGCTGGTATGACCCTGGACGGTAAGGTGATTAAAAAGGCTAAGTCATACCGAAATGTAAACGCAGGGACAACTGCTGATCAGTTGTTGAATGTAACCGGCATCCTATCTGGATTTTCTTCTCGTCCATTATTAGCTGCTGAGAAAATTGAAACAGGTAACATCCAAAACTAATTAGAAAGGGGAAATGACCAATGGCAAAAGTATTAGAAATGCTGTTTGACACAGCTCAAGGTAAAAAGTTCACGATTTCGGTGG
>JBFELW010000218.1:0-4545 GCA_041551995.1 Paenisporosarcina sp. | reverse complement strand
TTTATCTTATTTTCAAGTTAAAGGTGAAATCGTACAAATGGTGCAAGGACCCGCTGTTACTCAATTTGAATTGACGGTTGGACAAGGCACTAAAGTTAGTAAAATAAGAAACTTAGCAGACGATTTGAAACTGGCATTAGCTGCTAAAGATATCCGTATACAAGCTCCAATTCCTGGGAAGAGTTCAATTGGAATTGAGATACCTAACCAAGTTTCACGTCCAGTTAGAATATCAGAGGTTGTTGGGAGCGAAACATTTATTGATTCTGATTCACCATTAGAAGCTGCATTAGGTCTTGATTTAACAGGTAAACCTGTAACGATTGATTTGCGTAAAATGCCACATGGGTTAATTGCTGGTGCTACAGGCTCGGGTAAATCAGTTTGTATCAATTCGATACTCATTAGCTTATTGTATAAAGCGAGCCCTAGTGAGCTCAAATTATTATTGATTGATCCTAAAATGGTGGAACTAGCACCATTTAATCACATTCCGCATTTGGTTAGCCCTGTCATTACCGATGTAAAGGCTGCAACAGCTGCTTTAAGGTGGGCTGTGGAAGAAATGGAAAGAAGATATCAATTATTTGCACATGTTGGTGTGCGGGATATAACAAGATATAATTCAATTGCAACTGAAAAGCGTCAATTTGCTCAAAAAATGCCGTATTTATTAATTGTAATTGATGAATTAGCTGATCTAATGATGATGGCACCAACTGAAGTTGAAGAAGCGATTTGTCGTATTGCCCAAAAAGCAAGAGCATGTGGTATTCACTTAGTTGTAGCTACTCAAAGGCCATCAGTTGATGTAATAACTGGACTAATTAAAGCAAACATTCCAACACGTATTGCATTCTCTGTTTCTTCTCAAGTAGATTCTCGTACTATTTTAGATGTTCAAGGAGCAGAAAGATTGTTAGGAAGAGGGGATATGCTTTACTTAGGGAATGGCATGTCAGCTCCAGTTCGATTACAAGGAACATATGTGACAGACGAGGAAATGGAAGATATAATCGAGCATGCAAGAAGTCAAGGAGAACCCTCCTATCTTTTTGAGCAAGAGGAATTAGTAAGAAGATTAGAAGTTTCAGATGATCAAGATGATCTTTTTGAAGAAGCTTGCAGATTTATTTTAGAGCAAGGTTCTGCATCAACTTCACTTCTTCAGCGTAAATTTCATATAGGGTACAATCGTGCAGCACGACTAGTTGATCTAATGGAACAACATGGGTATGTATCGGAACAAAAAGGTAGTAAAGCGAGAGAGGTATTTATTACAGAAAAGGATATCGACGTATTGTTTGGGTAGAAATGGTCGAGTCTAGTGGGAAAGTACGTGAGAAGCCATAAAATCGCGAAAAAAACCGTTCATTTCTTGGGTGGATTAAATGGTGATATAATGGGGTAAGTAAGTAATTGAAGAGAATAGTTTGGGTACCTTTCCCAGGAGGTTTTATATAATGACAGTGTTTCACTTTACAGGAATTAAAGGGTCTGGCATGAGTTCGCTAGCTCAAATATTGCATGATGCAGGGAACCAAGTTCAAGGTTCAGATATTGACAAACACTTTTTTACGGAAGAACCACTTAAGCAAAGAGGAATTAGCATTTTGCCCTTTGATAAAATGAATATCCAAGAAGGCATGACTGTGATTGCCGGAAATGCTTTTAGCGATGATCATGAAGAGTTAGTTGAAGCAAGAAATAAGGGAATAGAAGTAGTTAGATACCATGTGTTCCTTGGCGATTTAATGAGTAATTTTATATCTATTGGAATCACTGGTTCCCACGGAAAAACGTCAACAACTGGTTTAGCTTCCCATGTATTAAGTGGCCACGCCCCTACATCATATTTAATTGGTGACGGTACAGGTCGTGGAACTGAGGACGCAACGTATTTTGTGTTTGAAGCGTGTGAATACCGTCGTCATTTCTTAGCCTATCATCCAGATTATATGATTATGACGAATATAGACTTTGATCACCCTGATTACTTTAAGGGAATAGAGGATGTATTCTCTGCTTTTCAATCTATGGCGTTACAAGTAAACAAAGCTATTATCGCTTGTGGTGATGATGAATACTTGCAACAAATACAAGCAAATGTACCTGTTGTACTGTATGGATTTGGATCTGGAAATGATTTTGAAGCAAGAAATGTCTCGAAGAATACGTTAGGTTCTTCTTTTGATGTATTTGTAAGAAATGAATATTATAGTTCATTTTCTATTCCGTCATTTGGCAATCATGCTGTATTAAACGCACTAGCAGTCATTTCGCTATGTCATTATGAAGGTATTGATATGGAAGTCATCCAAGATAGACTGATTTCTTTTGGTGGAGTAAAACGACGATTTACAGAGAGTCAACATGGTGATCGAATATTAATCGATGACTATGCACATCACCCAACGGAAATCAAAGCAACCATTGAATCTGCTAGACAAAAATACCCTGACCGTGAAGTCGTTTCAATCTTCCAGCCACATACGTTTACACGAACTCGTACATTTTTAAATGAATTTGCTGAAAGTTTAAAGGGTTCAGATTATGTTTATTTATGTGATATTTTTGGTTCAGCCCGTGAAAACGCCGGAGACTTAACGATTCAAGATTTAAGTGACTTGATTGAGAATTGCTCAGTCATTACAACCGATGAAATTGACGTGTTGCTCAAGCATAATAACGCTGTTTATTTGTTTATGGGAGCAGGAGATGTACAAAAGTTTCAAGAAGCTTTTCAACAAAAGATTATTTAGATATAAGAACTCTAGTCACTTGAGGTGGCTAGAGTTTTTCATTTTAAGCAGGAATCGGTAATTTTTTGTGGAATATAGAAGATATACACGTTTAACTTTAGCGGGGGAAGGGAACATAGTAAATATGGATATTAACAACATAGAGGAGGAAAACGTATGGAAATTGTGCTATACATAGCCGCATTAATTGCAGCAATAGCATTCTTAGTTTTATGTATCAGTTTAGCCATGACATTAACTTCACTGAAAAAGACATTGTCTAATGTATCAAACACAATGGCAGGGTTAGAAGGTCAGCTACAGGGAGTAACAACGGAAACAACTTCGTTATTACAAAAAACAAATGGTTTAGCTGCAGATATTCAATATAAGTCTGAGAAGCTAAATAGTGTTGTAGATGCGGTTAAAAATGTTGGAGAATCCGTAAATGGATTAAATACATCGGTACGTCGAATTACATCTTCGATTTCTACAGAAGTAGATCAAAACAAAGAAAAGATTGCTCAAGTCGTGCAATGGAGCAATGTTGTGCTTGGTATACGAGATAAGTACAAAGAGCGAAAAGCAATTGAAGAAGCACGAACTGGTTATTCGATGTATTCAGAGGAACCAATGAATACATCTGAAAAACAAAAATAGGAGGAGTTTTTTTATGTCAAACTACAAACCAAATTACAATGAGGCAAAGTATAATCAAGAATTCTACTCAAACAAATCAGATCAAACAGAAGCTTTTTTGCCACAATCTTCTGAATATCAAAACCAGAACGGGTACCGTGGTGAATCTATGTATTCTAACGACGAAGTAAACTCAAAAGATTTTGTTATTGGTGCTTTAGTTGGCGGTATTATTGGTGCAGCAGTAGCATTATTCCTTGCACCTAAATCAGGTAAAGAACTGCGAGACGATGTATCTACTCAAGCAACACAATTAAAAGATAGGACAGCAGATTTTTCTACAACAGCAAAAGAAAAAACTAATCAATTCTCGACTCAATTCAAAGAACAATCAGGGCAAATTGTTGATAAAGTAAAATCAATGAAAAATAAAAATCCAATGTTAATGGACGATGGTACCGCTTCATCAGAAGGTGAAGAACCAATTGAATTTATGGAGACAGTGTCCAACTCTGTTGATGAAGTTGTTGAAGAACAAAATAAAGAGATGACATCTACAGCAAAAGCTCTACAGGAAGCTGTAGAAGAGCAAAAAAAATAATAAACTAGTTCAAAAACCCCCATTCAGTTTTAAATACTGAATGGGGGTTTTTGTATTTCCATGTAAACAATCACTTTTACTTTTCTGTATGTACATGTTCAAAGCGAATTTCTAATTGATCTCCCCCGTAAATGGGTTCGTTAAAACCAGACGATTTACCATTCCGTAAAACCGAAAACTGTCCAGAAATATTTTTAGGCATTTTCCAGTTAGAAAAACGAAATACATCTTGGAAAATCCAGGCTGAAGTTTCAAGGGTAGTAAAAGAAACTTTACTTCCAGCTGAAATAATTTGATCCACGTCGGATTGTTTGCCATTTACTAATACTTGATAACATGTTTTTTCTAATGAGACTTGCTTCCCCTGAAAAGTTACAGTTAATGAGTCTTTTAACTTCGTATTTAATTGGTCTGCAATTTTTTGAACTGTAGGTGATAATGGTTGACGAATAGAGAGTGTATCACCATCATTCACTGGGTATTGAATTTTTACGGGTGACCCATTTATCAAAAGTTGAGATGCAAATTCAGGAAAGAAAATTGATTTCCCATCAATTGAAACGA
>JBFELW010000217.1:0-4565 GCA_041551995.1 Paenisporosarcina sp. | reverse complement strand
CCATCAAAGTCCCAACTACTTCGAGATATGTATAAAGAAATTTTAAAAGAGGAATGTACAGATGATCAGTTACAAGATATAAGCCGATTTATTAGTTTAATAAAAAATAATATGGAACCAATAGAACATTTGGATGAATCAAAATTACCGCATAAAGAGGCGTTAAATATTTATTTAAAATACGAAAAAAGAAAAAAGCAAAATGCTTCATCACTTTGCTTAGATTTCGATGACTTATTAGTATACGCTTTGAAAGCATTAATAGAAAATACAGATATACAAGGAAAGTTTGCCTCTAGATTTGACTATGTGTTAACCGATGAGAGTCAAGATACGTCTCGTATCCAGCATGCTATTATCGAACAGTTAGTCAAAAGTCATCAAAACTTATGTGTTGTAGCAGATGATGATCAAGCCATTTATACATGGCGTGCAGCTGATCCTGAATATCTCCTGACCTTTACTGATGTTTATCCTAATGCCTCCATTTTAAAAATGGAACAAAACTACCGTTCATCGAGTAATATTGTATTCACATCGAATGAATTAATTAAAAAAAATAAAAAAAGATATATAAAGTCGATGTTCACTAAGAATTCAGCTCATACCGAACTTCAACTTAAACAGTTACCTGACGATCGAGCCCAGATGCGTTATGTGATTTACGAGCTGCTTGGTATGAAGAGTGTTGGGAATTCAGCTATTCTCTTCAGGAATAATGCAAGTGCCATCTTGTATATTAGTGAATTGGAGCGAAGAGGTATACCGTTTTATATGAGGGATGTCGACCAACGATTCTTTTCACATTGGATTGTAGAAGATATTTTA
The DNA here is from genome assembly GCA_041551995.1 of Paenisporosarcina sp. Classification (GTDB taxonomy): domain Bacteria; phylum Bacillota; class Bacilli; order Bacillales_A; family Planococcaceae; genus Paenisporosarcina. The sequence continues at coordinate 3,737 of JBFELW010000217.1, read as the reverse complement.
AATTTTATGAGGTTGAGTTTTAATCTTGAACGCAAGGATATATTTCTAAAGGTAGCCAAAAAATTCAACCTATACCTGTCTAATGATCAGATTAAACAATTCAATCAAATTCAAGAAACCGGTAATGTTTTTCATCTTTTATCTCGTCACATACAGTTAAAAGACTATCAAATCTCTAATATTACGACCTATTTAGAGGTGTACGAACAAATGAAAGAGGCTCGTCCTAAAACTGTGATTCGTATCATAAGAGAAGAATTGGGTTATAATCAAATGCTGACAAGCCGTTCTGATAAATTTGGTTATCGAGTGGATACGCTATTTGAGATTTTAAGAACGCTTGAAGAAATTGCAGAGCCATTAATGACTATGGAAGCATTTGCAAAAAGGCTGAAAGAGTTAGGTCGTTTAACTCAACAATCAAAAAAAGAAAAAGATCCAGAAGCTGTAACATTATCAACTTTTCATAGCGCTAAAGGTTTAGAATTTGACCAAGTGTTTATGATAGATTTAGTTTCTGGAGTCATACCTAGCGAAGATGATATGAAAGATTTGGCCATGTTAGAAGAAGCACGACGCTTGTTTTATGTGGGGATGACCAGAGCTCGACATCGTTTGGAACTGTTAACCTACACGACTAAGGATGATAAAGAGAAAGTGGAGTCTCGGTTTGTTAGTGAAGTGAGAGGGATTTTAATTAAACAAGAAAAATCACAAAAAATAATTGAAAAGCAAAGAGACAATCCCAACATAATTTCTAATCAAGAAATGCTCATAAAAGGTGTTCATGTACAGCATGCAACATTTGGGTCAGGACAAATTATACAAGTAACGGAAGATCGAATTCTTCTTGCATTTGGAAATCAACAAAAGGAACTATTCAAAGCAACTTGCATTGAAAAAGGATTACTCAGCCTTCATGTTGTGTAAGGCTTTTATTACGTCTAATTCGTACAACTAAGAAAGACAATTAAAGATAGGTCGGTGGTTCAGATGCATTTGAATTTAAGTCAAGGGAAATTGGAAAAATGGGAAGAATCATTTATGCCAGAGAAAGATTTGTTTTTTCTAAGAGAAGAGGATAATGACATCCTACCTGAATTCGGTGTCAATTGTTTAATATTCTCCTATGAAGAATTCATGAAACATCCAACGTATACAAGCGTTTCTTATAGAAGTGCATATACCTATTGGACGTTAAATGATATTAAGAAGGTAGTTGTGGCTCCAGCAAATGTTTTTATGACTTTAAAAGATTCTGTACAGCAACGTGTTCTACAAGTTCAACAACAGGTAGGAAGAGGATTAATATATGAAACACGGTATTTTGAAGGTATTCTAAGAGAACCAGCTACTTCCAAGTTAGCTCCTTACCAATTCGTAAGTGATAACAAAGTATATTATGCGCTTCAGAAAGAGGTTTGGAATCAACTACCAAAATCATTGAAATCTGACTTTTTAAACCGTCTTGCACTCAAATATGATTCGCCGGGTGAGAAGGATTCAATTAAGCCTACATTATCTATAGTAAATTCCTATGTGAACACATATCCCAATTCACACGGTCCTAACTGTTTTTCTTCTACATTGTACTGTGCAGCTTCTCAAACAGCAGGAATGAAACTGGACTGGATGATACAAGAATGGATTCATCCTATGACATTTATGAATGGCTTAAAGCAACTTGGATATAGAGAAATCCCACTCGTTAAAGATGCTCTCTTTCCACATGACATTCTTATCTGGAAAGATAAAGAAGAGCGGGTTATCCATGCTAGCTTCCATATTGATCAACATTTCTTCTTTAATAAAAATGGTCAAACGTTTTTCAATCCTTGGAAAACGATTCATGTAAGAGAACTGGATGAAGAGTGGGGTCATTTCCAAGTTTATGTGTATCGTAAGGTATAATGAGAGTGGCAAAAGAAAAACTTGTCTAATAAGTCATCTTTCACTACACTAATTGTAGGAGTATGAGAGGATGTGCCTACTTGAAATCATGGACAAAATCAATCGACATTGATGTTCCCATTGATGAAGTTTGGCAATATATAGATGGTGATTTACCTAAGATGCAAGAAATTATGCCTAACATTGTAAGTAATACACCTAAAACAGTTACGGCCGAAATTGTTGGAAGTGTATATACGCAGCAATATCGAGAAGGTAGCCGAATTGAAACTTATGACGTGGTCGTACAAGAATATATTAACGAGCCGACACACAAAAATATGGAAGTAAGCTTTGTTTTAGCAAATTTTTTTGATATAACTACAAAGTACGACTTGGTGTTAATTTCTGAGACGAAAACTAAGCTGACTTATACTACAACAAATAAGGCTTTAAAGTGGTACGTTCATATTATGTTGTGGTTTGCTAGTGAAAAAACAATAGAAAAATTTGTTGAACATGTAAAAAAAGTAGCTGAAAAAACTATGTAATGGGTTAAAAACGTCCACTTCACATATTGGGATGTGTGAAGTGGACGTTTTTTACTGTTTAAAGGGAGTGCAAGAATGGTCAGCGCTATTGGAATAGATGTAGGTGGCACTTTAACTAAGGTAGCTTACTTCAATAAACACAATCAATTACAACTTGAACATTTTCCATCAAAAAATTTAAGCTCAGTAAGTGACTGGATTACTTCATTCAATGAGAATATCCAAATTGGTTTAACAGGTGGAAGAGCTGAGCAGTTAAAAGCTTTTTTACGTACACATGATAACCTTCATTATCTAGTGGAATTCGACGCAACCTTGGCTGGAGTGCGTTACCAAATTGAAAAAGATGGTTATGATTTTACTCATGCTGTCATTTCTAATATCGGTACAGGAACATCCATTCATAGCATGAAAGGTACCGAACATGAACGAATAGGTGGCACAGGAATTGGAGGAGGTACTTTACTTGGTCTATCTAGCTTATTAACTGGCATACATAAGTTTGATGAGATTGTTAGCTTGTCAGATAAAGGTAGTAGGGGAAATGTGGACATGCTTGTAAGTGATATTTATTATGGAAACAAAACGCCTATTGATGGCGGCCTTACAGCGAGCAACTTTGGCGATGCTGGTTTACATACAGACCTATCACGTTCAAACTCTGACTTACTTGCTTCGATTCAAGGTTTAGTGGGTGAAGTGATTTCTACATTAAGTATACAAACAGCCTATGCAGAAGATATAGAACACATCGTGTATATTGGATCTACATTAGCACATAACGAACCACTCCAAGCGATTATTGGTAATTATACAAAACGAAAAAATCGAACACCTATCTTTTTATCTGATAATGGGTACAGTGGCGCGATAGGAGCTCTTTTAAGTCAACTGTGAATCGTTTCTTTTGTTTAAAAAGTTATAAATACTTAGGCTTTTCATTTGCAAATTAATTTACCACATGTTACATTTAAAAAGGATTATTTTTGTTCGGATATGAGTAAGACTTTTATAAGATTTTATCTCCACGATTTGAGCAAGGATAGTAACACAATGTGTACTTAGTACACGAGGAGGATATATAACATGGAACAAGGTAAAGTAAAATGGTTTAACTCAGAAAAAGGTTTTGGATTTATCGAACGTGACGGCGGAGACGATGTATTCGTACATTTCAGCGCTATTCAAACTGAAGGTTTCAAATCACTTGACGAAGGTCAAGAAGTTACTTTTGAAATCGAGCAAGGCCAACGTGGTCTTCAAGCTACTAACGTAAACAAAGCTTAATTTTAAAAT
>JBFELW010000216.1:0-4565 GCA_041551995.1 Paenisporosarcina sp. | reverse complement strand
TCGATATCTACTCGATCCCCGTATTTTGCAGTATTAAAGTTTGCATACGGACTAGCAGCCTCTACAGGTGCTGCTGTCATTGGCGCAAATAATGATGCCGTTAGTACGCCGGTTGATAAGATAGAAAACAGTTTTTTCTTATTCAATTGATAATCCCCTTTCGATTCGTACAAATAATGTTAGGTAATAATCTCCATTTTTATTGTAACACTACTGAATTATCTGAAATATATGACTATTTTATTATTTATTTTTTTATGTTTTCTCTATCTTTTGGAATATAGAATCCTCAATTCCGCGCCATTTATAGTTATTTATACATGTGTCCATAGTCTCTCTTATGGTCTGGTCGTCTGTCGAAAATACTTGTAAATACTCTGTTGCCACAAGGATTTCTTCTGCATATTGACCTTTTATTTCGTCAACTAGTTGTTGTTCGTTTTCGTTCAACACTCGAAACTTTCGTACGTCAAAAATTTCGTCTCCTGGTCGTTCCGGGTCATATGCATGAGGACTTGTGCTATCAAATAGAATGGTTTGCAGTTCTGGGAGAAGTACGTAATCTATGCTATCGCAATCAAGTCCACACCACCCCCACTGAGTATTAAGACCCACATTCTCGGCATGTTCAGCAAATCGCTTCATTAGTGTTGATTTACCACTTCCTGGAAACCCCTTAATGAATATGCGTCTTTTGACCTCCTTCGTTTGAGACTCAAAATGGTCTTTAGCCCCTTCTGGAGTTATCGTCCCCATAAGACGATGTGTTCTTTGTGGAATTTTATTGAATTTTAAGGTTGAAAATACATGTTGAAACAATTCATCAACCTGGGCATTAAATCCTGACCAATCCATACCAGCGATATATGGTTCTTCCCATTTATCATGAATGGCCTTTGCTTTAGCCATAGATTTCATCATCTTAGCAAACCATTGTTCACTGTGTATGGTTTTTTCTCTTAGGAATCCACCAAACTCTCGCAATTTCGTTTCATCATATGCTTCATAAAAAGAAACCACTTGATGTGTACTGCCATAATATTTTGGTTCAAAGGAAACTGGATGAGAAGCTTGTAGAAATAAGGTTCTAATCCCTTTAATATAGATAGCTTCTAAATCGTCCGTATAGAGAGGATCGTAAAACCATTCAATATCATAACCTCGCTTCACATAGTGATAGCCTAATTGTCGAAATAGTTCCGACAAACGAAAAGTTGGAGGAGATTTTATGAAATATACTTTCCGAGCTTCTCCAATTAAATCTTCATAAATGTTTTTCATGCCTTGTCCTGTAAGTGCTCGTCCGAATTGATGTGTTATGGCTCCATTCATTTGGGTTCATCCTTTCATATTGCATACTGAAACCACTATATGAAAGTTGACCTGAATAAATGAATAAAAGCATGCACAGTGTGCACGCTTCTATGCTTATCTCTCTATTTCTTTCATGCAAAGTTGTAACCATCTACTTGTCATCGGTAATGTTATATGAACAATCTGACCAAGTGTAATAGCTATAATAACCGTACCAATTCCTATTGGGCCTCCTAAAATCCAACCGGCAACACCAACAACAATCTCTATAGAAGTACGTACTCGTTTGACAGACCACCCTGTTTTTTCGACGATTAAAAGCATTATACTATCACGAGGGCCCGCTCCAATGTTTGGAGCAACATAGATGCCAATTCCTAGACCCATAATCAATACGCCAGCAACAAAGAACACCGTTTGTCCGAGATATTGTGTTAAATCTGGCAAAAGCCAATTAAAAAAATCAATGAAGATACCCACAACAAGCATATTCAGCCATGTTCCTATTTTCGGAAGTCTCTTCGTCCCTATTGCTGTTGCTATTACAATGACAAATCCTGTAATGATGGACCAACTACCAATTGTTAACCCAAAGTTCAAATATAGGCCAACATGTAAAACATCCCAAGGTCCAATCCCTAACAATTGTCCTTTTATCGTTAATGTAATTCCTAATGCCAAAATGAGTAGACCTGCTATAAAAAATAGCCATCTCCAATATATTGCTTTCAAATAAAGAGCCTTCTTTCCATAAAAAATCCATTCAAGCTTTGCAAGAATGGATTCACCTTTTTATCTAGTATACTAAGTAATTTTTAGATATACGTAATTTCTAAGAATATAGTGACATATATACAGGAAAATAACTACCTAATCTTGCTATGTTCTTTAAAGTCAGTCCCGTGAAATTAAAGCATAATCTCCCTTTGTACAAGAAATTAAATCGGAAGGCTTGAGTTGGATTTGCATGCCGATTTTCCCAGCGCTTACAATCATGTATTCTAGCTCTTTTGCCGATGTGTCAATGAAAGTAGGGAATAATTTCTTCATTCCGATTGGAGAACAGCCACCTCGAATATATCCGGTTAAACCAAGTAAGTCTTTGACTGGCAACAAATCAATTTTCTTCTCATTAACTACTTTTGCTGCAGTTTTTAAGTCTAATTCCTTTTCTACCGGGACTAAAAAGACAAACACTTTTTCTAATGAAGATGCTACCAACGTTTTAAACACGTAATTCACCGGTTGACCTATTTTATGAGCCACAGAAATTCCGTCTATTTGACCATCTTGCACTGTGTATTCGTACAATGAATATGGGACAGAATGTTGATCGAGCATTCGCACAGCGTTCGTCTTTAAATTTTTATTTGCTTTCGCCATTTTTCAATCAACTCCTAAGCTATTCGATAAAAGCTAGGTTGTTGTTCACTAAATCCATACTTATTCATTTGTACTTGAAAAGAATATTTAGCAATTGCATGTTCAAATAAGCGTAGATATTTTAGTTTTTCCAGGTCATTATTAGTACTCTTCTCTTCCTGAAAATCAGCTTGTGATGACCGATTGGAGACTTCGGATTCTAGTGCTTTTTGTCGCTGGATTTCTAGCTCGATTTGCGTTTCAGCTTGTTCATTTAAAGCAATTTGTGCTTGTGCACTTCGAATTCTTGTCGTCACCTTCGAGGCATTAGTTAAATCTTGGATTGTTGGGTTTCCACTTGCTAATGCAGCTTTTCTAACATGTTCCAATAGTTGAATGGTTTCTTCTGGAGTTGAACCAATAATTGCATGAATGGGCGCGTTGCCGAATGCCAAGGTATGTTTCGGTTGCTGTTCTAGTTCTTGAAACGCACGAACAGCATCAGTTACCTCTTCGGTGTCGCCTTCAAGTTCCATTTTTCCAGTTAATAAATTCTCCAAGTCCGATAAGGTTGGAGGCTTCGATAGGAAAAAGTCTGATTGTTTTTTATAAGTCTCACTGGCATCTTTTCGTTGAATTAGCTTTTTACGACCTAATACAGCTTCTCGCTCAATAAAGCTACTCCCGACTGCAACGCTCCCATTCATTCCAATCACCTCAGTTCACACTGTTTATATGGTAAAGTATACCACCATTATCAGACTACTTAAACGTTCCTTAGTCCCCCAAGGCAAGTGATAATAAAAAGGACTTTTTACCTACAAAATTAAAATTAGATTCTAGTCATTCTTTTGTAGTAGTTTTTTTAATGCTTCGGCCATAGCCGTATTTCCTGGATCATCTTGTTGTTTTAAATATTTTTGAACATCTCGTTTGTTGGCTTTGGCACCACCTGAAGATTCTCTTCTCTTTTCAAAGGCAGATAGTTTTTCTCTATGGCCACATTTGCAAACAAAGAGTTTCCCTTCACCCTCGCCTCGCATTTCTAATCGTTTATGACAAACTGGACATCTTGCATTCGTTTGAACAGCTATTTGTTTTTTATGCCCACATGAACGATCTTGACAAACTAGCATCTTCCCACGTTTCCCATTAACTTCTAGTAGGTTCTTTCCACAGTCTGGACATGTTTTACCCGTCACATTATCATGTTTAAACTTTTGATCACTTTGCTTTATTTCACTTACAACTGACTTTGAAAATGAAATCATATCTTTAATGAAGATATCTTTTTTCAACGTTCCTTTGGCAATTTTCGTTAGACGTAACTCCCATTCACCTGTTAAGGAAGGAGATTTCATATCCTCCGGTACTAATTCCAAAAGTTGTTTGCCTTTGGACGTCGTAAAAATATCTTTTCCTTTTTTCTCGATTACGAACGAATTAAACAATTTTTCAATAATATCTGCACGTGTAGCAACTGTACCAAGGCCACCCGTATCACCTATTGTTTGAATGATTTCTTTTGATTCGCCAGACATAAATGCAGTTGGGTTCTCCATTGCAGCAAGCAAGGTACCTTCATTGAAACGTGCTGGTGGTTTTGTATCACCTTGTGTCAAAGTAATTGCACGAATCGCAATCTTGTCACCTTTTTGAACAGGTGGTAGCGTGCTCTCAGCTTCTTCTTGATCGTCTTGTTGATAAACGCGTTTCCAACCTTCGTCACGAATCGTTTTCCCTCTAGCTGTGAAAGATTCACCAGCTACTTCTAGTGTGATCGTCGTCTGGTCGTAACTAAACGCTCCTAAGAATACGGCTAAAAATCGTTTAACGATTAAATCGTAGAGTTTCCGTTCTTTATCAGACAGATTTTGAAGAACTGGTGT
>JBFELW010000215.1:0-4582 GCA_041551995.1 Paenisporosarcina sp. | reverse complement strand
ATCTCTACGGTAAATATGTTTTCCATTGCACTAGCCTCTTATTTCTTTCTAAAAGAGAAAATTAATGTCTTTCAGTTACTCGCTATGTTCATTTCCCTTGGTGGTGTCATGCTCGTTCTAACCAATGGACATGTGGGTGTTTTGTTATCATTGCAATTTAATAAAGGCGATTTATTTATGATGATTGCAGTCGCAGCTTGGGGCCTATATTCTGTTTGTAGTAAATGGGCAATGACATATACAACACCCCTTATGGCTACAATGTATTCTGGTATATTTGGAGTCATGATTCTTACACCTTTTTACTTAGATGACATAACCATTCACAACATTGATGCATCCTTCATTCAATCCCTCTTATATACAGGCGTTATCTCGACCGTTGTCTGTATGCTGTTTTGGAATATAGGAGTACAGAAGATTGGCGCGACCACCTCAGGTATTTTCCTGAACTTCAACCCGGTATTTACGGCACTGTTGGCATTTCTTTTCCTAGGTGAAAAGATGACTTGGGTTCAAGGTCTAGGAAGCTTAATTGTTATCGTAGGGTCTCTGCTATTTACCTTAGTTAAGTCCAATCCTATACGTCTTAAACCTATGAGTGAAAAAGGTCTAGAAATAGCGAATGCAGACACGTTATTAGCGATTGAAAAGGAATAAACATAAACAATGAAAAAGCCGATCATCCTAAACAGGACGATCGGCCTTTTACATTTATTTTACTGGAATTGCATCAATTTCTTCTGTTAGTTGTACTAGTTCATCGATTAGTTCACCGATGTACGAAATTGTATCACGTAGAGGTTGTTCTGTTGTGACATCAACACCTGCCATTTTTGCTAGTTCAACTGGCGACTTTGTACCGCCAGCTTGTAGTACTTCTAACCACTGTGCTACAGCAGGTTTGCCTTCTTCAAGAATCCGTTTAGATACTTGTGTAGAAATCGTTAAACCAGCACTGTATGTGTATGGATATAAGCCCATATAGTAGTGAGGTTGACGCATCCACGTTAATTCAGCGCCTGGTGTGATATCTACAGCATCTCCCCAGAATTCTTCTAATACGCCACGCTTAATTTCATTTAAAATGCTGGCATTGACGTTTTCACCCGCATCAACTTTTTCATACACCTTACGTTGGTACGCAGCTTCAAGTAGATGTGTAACAAAGTTATGGTAATACGTACGTGCTACAATTGATGAAATGACCCAACGTTTAAATTTTGGATCATCTGAGTTTTCAAGTAAATGATTCGCCATCAACATTTCATTCATTGTTGAAGGGGCTTCAATAAAGTAAAGTGATGGTCGTGAGTTAAAGACATTTTGTTTTTTGTGTGCATTATAAAAATGACCGGCATGTCCAAGTTCATGAGCTAATACGAACACTTCATTCATTCGACTAGACCAAGAGATTAAAATATATGGATGCGAGCCATATGGGCTAGAACAAAATGCACCAGTAGATTTTCCATTGTTTTGTGCAAAGTCAATCCAACGCTCGTCAAATGAACGGTTCACCATATCTAAATAATCGTCACCCATAATTGCAAGTGCGTCATTCATATACTTCTTAGATTCTTCAATCGTGATTTTTGGTTCATAAGAAGGGTCCAATGGAATCTTCAAGTCCGCAAAAGTCATTTCATCTAAACCATGAACGTTTTGAAGTAGTTTTGCGTATTTACGCATATGTGGTGCGAGCTCACTCATTATTAAATCGATTTGACGGTTATATAAAGATCGGTCAACTTCTTGCCCAAATAAAAGATAATCAAAAATAGTATCATAGCCACGTAAATCTGACGTAGTTTTTTCTGTTTGTAACTTCATATCATACGTTTTAGCCGTTGTGTGTTGATAGTTCTTTAACTGTTTTGAGAAAGATTCAAATGCAGCGCGTCGAACATCTGTATCCGTTTCTGCTTCCCAATCCCCTTCGAACGAAACATAGCTTAAAGGATACTTTTCCCCATTCACTTCAAAATCTTCGAACGATAAATCTACCATTTTAGTTGTATTATACAACCCATAAGGAGCAGAGAAAGTTGAAGAATAAGCAGCCAATGTCTTTTCTACTTCAGGGTGAAGCTGATGTGGTTTTTGACGAATTAATTCATTTAGGTAATGAGCGAACTCCCCGGACTTGTTCATCGCTTCCTTCAAAACATCCATAGAAAGTTCTAGTAATTCACTGTCTACAAAGGACAATTTACTACTTACCGATGCAGCAACGGAGCTGAATTTACCAGATCGCATTTGTGCTTCATTATCTGTTTGGTCTGTACTGAAGGCAAGGCTTGCATAGGTGCCTATTGGTGTGAACTTTTCATAAATACGTGAGTATCCTTTTAGAGCTTCAATGGCAGAATCGGAATCTTTAATATGACCTTTGAATTCCGAATGGAATGTATCCACTGCAGTTACAAGTTCAGAAATAGCCGTTTGATAGTCATCTTCTGATTTAAATAAATCCTGTAGATTCCATGTTTCTTCAATATTAACTTCTGAACGGTTTGGTAAACTTTGCACCATATTCATCTCTCCCTTTTGTTACGTAATACGAACTAATTAATAGTATAAAGCTTTCAGGTGTGAAATGGGTGAAAATTCAATCATTTTTTTGAATAGTTTAAACTTAAATCAGAATTATCAATCAAATCCGTGATAGACTAATTGAAAAGTTGTTTTCCCCAATTAATGAAATTAAATACGATTAATAATCATATGAATCACAAAGGGGTTATATTAAATGAAAAGAAATTTTTATTCGAATGATCAAACGCTTCAACATATCTTGAAAAGTCATTTAGATGAATCTTTTTATGATTATGCTGACCAGGAATTAAATGCTTTCGGTGAATTGGCTGCGAAGGAAATTGATAGTAGAGCGAAGCATACGGATCGTTCAGGAGAACCCCAATTAGTTAAGTATGATAAGTTCGGAAATAATGTTTCAACTGTTTGGGTGAATGAGGGCTACCGGAAAACGGTGAAGGAGTCTTACCAAACTGGCATTGTCGGTTATGTACATAAGGAAATTCCCACTCTTAATAGGAAAGGGAATTATCTATATAGCTTTGCTCAAGGGTACATTTTGTCGCAAGCAGAAGCTGGGTTTTATTGCCCAGTTACATTGACAATGGCCACAGCCTATTTGCTAGAACATTATGCTAGTGATGAGTTGAAAACAAGGTTTCTCCCTCATGTATGCGCAACAGGGGATGTTGAACTATATGAAGGTGCAACATTTTTAACCGAACGTCAGGGTGGATCTGATGTTGGGGCAAACGTGGTTCGTGCCGTTCAAGATGGTGAAAATTATAGATTGTACGGGGAAAAGTACTTTGCTTCAAATGCCGGCATGGCAGGCGTAGCGATGGTGTTGGCGCGGATTGATGGCGCGAAGAGCGGGTCTAGAGGCTTAACCTTATTTGCTGTCCCTTGGCGTGATGAATCAGGTGAGTTAAATGGAATTTCAATACGTAGATTAAAAGACAAACTTGGTGTAAGAGCAGTTCCAAGTGGAGAAGTTGAATTTGATGGTGCGCTTGCATATGTAGTAGGAGATTCGGCTAACGGCTTAAAATATATGATGGAAGCGTTAAATTTATCGCGAATTTGTAATGCAGTCGCTTCTGTAGGAATTATGAGACGTGCGTTGACAGAAGCACAAGAATATGCGGAGAACCGTGATGCATTCGGACGGAAACTAACTGATTTTCCAATGGTGCAAGACACGTTAGGGACGTTAACTGCCAAAATGGAAATCGAACTTTTAACCGTATTTGATTTAATCAAGTTGTATGATCGTGTTGTTGATGGTAAGGTAACCGCAGACGAAGTTGTATTGAATCGTTTATTTATTGCCATCATAAAAAAAGAAACGGCTGAGCAAGCCATCCACTTTGCTCATGAAGCAATTGAACTCCATGGAGGAAACGGATACATCGAGGATTTCGTTACACCACGTCTTCTAAGGGATGCCCAAGTACTAACTGTATGGGAAGGAACTGCAAATATTTTGGGACTTGAACTCGTTCGCTTAGTTCGTAAATTTGAAGCACATACCCTTTTCTTAAAATTCATTAAAGAAAGAGTAGACCGTTTAAAAGGCGACATTAAATGGCACAGCTTTATCAATGAGGAACTAGAAAAGTTTAACCAAACGATGATGATTTTTGCGGCTTTAGACGAAGAAACTCAAACAATTGAAGCCAAAGCAATTGCTCATAAAATGGCATTGCTTTATGAAAGTATGATAGCGATTGAAACTTCTACTCAACTTCGTGGTAAATATGAATTGTTGGCCGACATCTATTTAGAAAATACTTGGTCCTTACGAGAAATTGGTCAACCAGCGAGTAGTCTTCAGTTGTTTAAATAAAAGAGTTATATAGATTGATATTTAATGGAGAGTATAGGAGAAAGGGATGATCATATGGTAAGTGAAATGTATAAATTACTTGAGAACCAAAAGAATATACATGTGCTGTATTCATATAATGACATGAAAAATTATATGAACCAGGTTTTGAGTTATATCCAAGACGGTATTGATGCGGGAGATTACATTATTCTT
>JBFELW010000214.1:0-4593 GCA_041551995.1 Paenisporosarcina sp. | reverse complement strand
CGATGTGTCCATGTACAAGCAGTTATAGAATAATCACTGTTGCGTGACACTAAAAAGCCAGTACCTTCTTTTTCTTGATTAACTGCTTACTCTTTAAAAGCCATCGCGACGGTCGCTACTGAGGTTGCAGGCATCTCCTGAAAATCATTCATCAATCCATGTTCCTCAAATAATGGAAGCGCTGCGAGATGAGGTGTTGCAAAAATGACTCGATCGAAAAGCATTTCCGAATCGTTATTGAGGAACAGGTTTACTTGTTCCCCCTCTTTTTCAAACCGTTCAACACGAACCCCTTTCATCACAGATCCTGATTCGAGTTGTGCCTCAATGGCTTCTACAATTGTTTCCAGTCCATTTTTAAATGTACGAAAAATGCCTTCTTTTGACTTCTTCACAGGCTGTTTGGATGATGTTTTTTTTGAACCAAGAATTAAGCTCCGATGTTCCTGTTCAAGTTTATAGAACTGAGGAAATGTTGCTTGGAGACTCATTTTATAAATATCTCCAGAATAGACACCTGATAATAGAGGTTCGATTAAATTTTCAACCACTTCAACGCCAAAACGTCTTCGTAAAAACTGGCCTACAGACTGATCTTTCTTCCCCAACGCCTTAGGTAACACTAAATCACAAGCTGCACGTAATTTCCCACTCCATGAGAACAATCCTGAGGTAATGAAAGGCGTTATTTGTGTAGGGATACCCATAATTGATCCACCTGGAATTGGGTGAAGACCATCATTGACCAAAATATAGGCTTGTCCAGTTGCATTGGCAACGAGTTGGTCACCAATCCCTAAGTCTTCAGCAAACTTCCCAAAACTTTTCTTACGCTCTAAAAAGGAGTCCGGCCCTCGCTCTATAATAAACCCATCCCGACGGACTGTCTGGATTTTACCGCCAAGTCGGTGAGAAGCTTCGATTAAGATTACTTCAAGTGGATATCCTTGTTCTTTAGCTTCTTTTTGCATATAAAAAGCGGCAGCTAATCCAGTTATCCCACCTCCAATTATCGCTACTTTACGTTTTTCTCCAGACACAGACATCATCACTTTCGGTTTCAGTTTTCACTCATTTTACTTTAAATGTTTTAATACAACTTCTGACATGGCGTCGATGAACAATGGTTGTGTATTTGGCATCTCAGGTCGGTAGTATTTTGCGCCAATTTCATCTGTAACCACTTTGCACTCATAATCATTATCAAAAAGAACTTCTAAATGATCGGTAACAAATCCAACAGGTGTATAGACGAAAGATGTGTAACCTTTTTGTTCATGCAAATCACGTGTCAAGTCTTGAACATCTGGTCCAATCCAAGGTTCTGGTGTTTGACCAGCACTCTGCCAGCCTACTTCATAGTTCTCTATACCTGCTGCTTGTGCAATTAAATCTGCTGTTTCTTTTAATTGATCGGGATATGGATCTCCATTCGCAATAATTTTTTCTGGTAAAGAATGTGCAGAAACGATTAAGCAAGACTTCTCACGTTCTTCTGTAGACATCGCATTAAATGTTTCTGATACTTTTTCCGTCCAGTATTGAATGAATTTCGGCTCATTGTACCAACTCTCCACGGAAACAATATGTGGCCCACCTATCTTATCCGCTTGTTCTTTCGCACGACCATTATATGATTTAATTGAAAACGTAGAAAAATGTGGGGCTAACACGATTGATACCGCTTCTGTAATTCCGTCTTTATGCATTTGTTCCACAGCATCTTCAACGAATGGTTCGATATGTTTTAGCCCAATATATAACTTAAAATCAATTTCATCCTGTACTTTATTCAAACGATCTCGCAGTGCTGTTGCTTGATCTTCCGTGATTTTAGCTAACGGGGAAATCCCACCGATTGCACGGTAGCGATCTCGTAACTCCTCTAAAGCTTCAGCGCTTGGCGGACGGCCACGACGAATATGTGTATAGTAACGTTCTAAATCTTCTTCCTTGTAAGGCGTTCCATACGCCATGACAAGTAGCCCCATCGTTTTCTTAGACAACTTCATCACCTCATTCGATAATTTACAATTTCATTTTGCCATTTTATATTTTTCAGCGCGAGCATGAGTGCTTTATGAATGTGCTGCTTTCATTTTCTCTCGACTATATTCATGAACGAATGTTGTTAAACGTTTTAATGTATCCGGATTAACCTCAGGGAAAACACCATGACCAAGGTTAAAGATATGATTTTGGTGGGAAACGCCTTGATCAATAATAGCTTTAGCACGCTCCTCGATAACCGACCAATCCGCTAGCAATAAAGAAGGATCTAAGTTTCCTTGAAGTGTTTTAGTCAACCCCA
Source organism: Paenisporosarcina sp. (assembly GCA_041551995.1). Lineage (GTDB taxonomy): Bacteria > Bacillota > Bacilli > Bacillales_A > Planococcaceae > Paenisporosarcina. Next base: position 2,282 of record JBFELW010000214.1, on the reverse strand, counting down.
TAGCACGAGCTTCTTTTATAGACAAACGCCAATCAAGACCAACGACGTCTACCGGTAAGTCATGCCACTCTTTTGCTAAGTGACTAGCACCAACACCAAAAGTTATAAGTGGTACACCTTCTTCTTTAATTGCAGAAAAAATTCGAGTCATTACTGGTTTAATAAAAATACGGTAATCCTCTATATTTAAAGCTCCGACCCATGAATCAAATATTTGAATCGCTTTAGCTCCAGCTTGAATTTGAGCTTTTGTATAGACGATAATCATATCAGCTAACTTGTCCATTAATGCAAACCAAGCTTGTGGTTCAGAAACCATAAATGCTTTTGTTTTGTTGTAGTTTTTAGATGGACCGCCTTCAATCATGTAACTCGCCAGCGTAAAAGGTGCTCCTGAGAAACCTATTAACGGTACATCTAATTGCTCTTTAGTAAGGATTTTTATTGTCTCAAGTACAAATGGAATATGATCGTCAGGCGATAACTCCCCAAGTTTTTCAACATCTTGCACGGTGCGAATTGGATTTGATATGACAGGCCCTACACCTGCTTTTATTTTTACATCTACGCCGATTCCTGGTAACGGAGTAACAATATCTTTGTATAGGATCGCTGCATCTACGTCATAATTTTCAACGGGTAAACGTGTTACATAAGCACACAGCTCTGGTTGATGAGTAATTTCTTCTAAAGAATATTTCTCTTTAATTTTTCGGTATTCTGGTTGTGAACGCCCAGCTTGACGCATATACCATACTGGTGTGTAATCTACTTTTTCGCCTTTAGCAGCACGTAGAAATGTGTCGTTTATCTTTCTCATAACAATAGTTTCCTGCCTTTCGATTGCCAAAATTTTCAACCGTTTTTTTATATTCGTACTAAATATAGACCTTCTCTCCCTTATTGTATAGATTACTGGAGTAATTGTCATAGAATTGTCTAGAATAGGAAGACACCTTTTAGTCAAAGTGTTGTTTCGAGTGTTTTAGATAAGGGAAGATTATAATGTAGATAAAGATATGGAGGGATATTATAATGAACATCTATTTAACTTCAGGAACATCCGAATTCATGGAAAGTCTGAAAGAGAAACATACCAATGAAAATATGGTTGTTCTATATGGTTCAGGGAATGCCGTTTTATTACATGAAACAAATGGGGAAAGTATATTCTCCACCCCCCGAAGATTTGATGTGATTGACTCTTCAGGCGAACTAACAAATCAGGGTTATTATGTATTTAACAATATCCCCGTAACAGATGAAGGGCGCCCTATTTTCGAACACCGGTTTACAAATCGAGCACGAGCAATTGAGGAAGAGCCTGGATTCATCGCGTTTCGATTAATGCGTCCAATCGACTCAGAAACATATATTGTGTTGACAGAGTGGACAGGTCCTGGCTCATTTGAAACTTGGCAGAAATCAGAAGCATACAATAAAGCACACGAGAAACGCGGCTCAGCTGAAGGTATCGATAAGAGACCAAATATCTTTTCAAGTTCTTCCTATGTTACGACTTATTGGACTAAACCTGAAGATACAGATGAATAAATAGAAAAGAGAGCTTCATCCGAGGATTAAGCTCTCTTTTCTCTTGTCCTATTTTTTTATAAAAAGCGATTTCTAATTTCAGGGGAAGGTAACATACAGCTATCTTTTTTACCAAACCATTTGTACCTGTTATTGGCAATGATGTCATAAAAGAAATCTCGAATGGGTCTTGGAACAATAAGGAGGTAATAAAAAACCTTCCACATTCCCTCTAAATTTTTACATATACGAAGAGAAGCTGACGATTTAAAATAACTCTTGTCATGATCTAATAGAACAAAACTATCCATATCTTCTGCAATACCAAATTGTTTCAGCTTTTTCTTCCCAATATCACTTTGTTGCGAGGCAAACTTAAAATAACCTTTATGGTCTCTTTTGATAATGAATTGAACACTATGGTCACAAAAATTACACTCGCCATCAAATAAAATAATTCGCTCCATATCAAAACACCTCTTTAGTTATCTGCTCAATAGTTTACACTCACTAATCATCCTATTTATACAGTTAAATTTAGTAGTATACGTTTCATGTTACCTACTATACCATCTTTTGTTCATTCATCTTATGAAGAAAGAACTCTCTGTGAACTACCATCTATACTAAATCAAAAAAAACACCGCAAAAGCGGTGCAAGTAAGTCTGTCTTAAAGACTATTTGAAATGTTCTGCTTTGCGTTGGAAAAGAAACCGACTTAGCACCTTACATATTAGCCATTAAACGT
>JBFELW010000213.1:0-4622 GCA_041551995.1 Paenisporosarcina sp. | reverse complement strand
GTGGCTTATTTAATATGCAGGGTATTTATTAATAGGTTATTGAGCTATAGGCAAACTTTTACTAAATAAAAAAATGATAGAAGTAAATATTATATGAAGGATTGGGCAGCCGAAATTGCATCTTCGGCTGCTTTTGTATCGTTTAAAGTCATTTATTCTCTCATAAACCAAACATAAAAATCGATTTTGACGCATGGCACTTTTCTATCCAAAATGCACAGGTACTAAAAGGGATTACTCACTGATGTTGAAATGTGAATTCAGAATTTCATAGTGATTGATGTAATTGCATATAAAACCATATAACAATTGACAATAATTTTACAAATAAGATGGAAGGAGCAACGTTATTGTTCTGTAGATATTGTGGTTCACTAATAAAAAAAGGATCAACAATTTGCCAATCTTGTGGAAACAAGTTGGATGTTCCAAGCATGGTGAATGCAAAGGATGAGATCAGTGAAGGTCCAGAGTATGTATCTAATACTGGTACCAATCTAAATCAAGAGGATTTATTTAGACTTTTTGTTGGGGGAAAAAAAGAGGATTACTACTTACATAAATGGTCTAAAGGCGATCGGTCTTGGAATTGGGCTGCATTTTTTCTATCAATTTTTTGGTTGGGTTACCGGAAGATGTACAAACCACTCTTTATGATGTTTACAATTTTCTTAATGATGGATATTGTTTTCATATTAAGTGGAATAGATTCCACATCATTCAATAATGCGATTGGAATAGTAGTTAGTATTACGTTAGGAGCTTGGGGAAATTATCTTTACCGTCGCCATGCAGTAAAGAATATAAACCTATTAACAGAAAATAATATGAGCCATGAAGAATTACAGCGTGTCATTGAATTACGTGGAGGGAGTAGTTGGAAAGGAGTTTGGGGAGTTGTTGGGTTATTAATAATTTATATACTACTTGTCATGCTCATTTTCACCTTTGTCCCAACCATACACAAATCGGAAACTGGACAGGAACAAGTGAAATCATCGATTCAACAGGCTGTGAGTAAAGAAGACATAACAAAAGATATTGAAGACGAGATTACAGACCTTCTTCATGAAAACATACAGACACTTGAAAATGAAAATTTAGATCAACATATGTCAATGGTGTTTATAGCAGATAACCCTTCTGTTTATAACCAAACACAAGAAATGTTAGGTAACATGTTTGAAAGTCATGATTTATCTTATGAAATAAAGGATATTGAATTTCTATCAGTTACGAATCGTGAAGTACGAGTTCGCCTAACACAGACAACAACATGGGAAAAGGGAGAAAACTTTCGCGATAATGAATCCATTTTCATACATACGCTTAAACCTCAAGACGGTAAATGGAAGTTTTTCGATAGTGAGATTGAGTCGGTAAATTATCTAGATAGAAATTATTTGTCATACACTGGCCAGAATTTTAATTCAAACGCATCTGCTACCTTGCAAGCAACAGATATGTTTGATTTTTTTATAACAGAAGATATTGATGTAAATAATGACGGCACTCTTGAAACAGTTACTTTCAGAGGAGGATCTGCAGAAGAAGAAGGTAGTTATAGCAATGGCAATGTGGAAATAATAGTTGAGTTTAGTGATGGTAGTAGTACAGCTATTCATGTTATAGCAGATAATGTCCCAGTTTTATATCTGTATGACATAGATCAAGATGGGTGGATGAATCTATTTTACGAAACAGGATACCGTTTTATGATGGTAGATATGTATAAATTCACTCCGAATGGTTTGGAGTATGATTCTACATTAAGAGGAAGTGTAGAAAAATTTAATCCATACGAAGTTATTACGAATGAGGGTACTTACGGATTTGATTAGTATAGTGATGCGATGATGCTGAATCTCGTTGCCTATTGTAAGATGAGGAAATAAAATTAATCGCCGAGTGCTTTCAACATTAAAATAACTGATAGGCATATTTGAATCTAAAGAAAGATGGGGAATTACAAGGAAGAAAGTATGATATTTATCAATAGGTTATCGAACTATAGGCAAACTATCCCTATCAAAAAAATGGTAGAAGTAAAACAATATATGAAGGATGGAGCAGCCGAAATTGCATCTTCGGCTGCTTTTGTCTCGTTTAAAGTCATTTATTCTCTCATAAACCCAACATAAAAATCGATTTTGTTTCATGGTTGACAGGATTGGCAGGCATAAGCCTCAGTGAGCTTGTCCGGTGTGTGGATAGCGGTCCGAAAACCTAGAGAAACTATCCCTGCATGACACTTTTATATCCAAAATGCACAGGTACCAAAAGGGAGAAAGGTGCCACCTAATTGTTTCACACCATTAAACTATGATACGATTTTAGTACAAATGGAAAAGGAAGTTGGTGTTGGTTGTGGTTGGACGTAATGATCCTTGTACGTGTGGAAGTGGCAAAAAATATAAGAAATGTTGTGGGAAGACGAATGTGGTGGGTATCACAGCAGTTATCGATGAAGAGCTTGGTCGTATCCTGTTCGGTTTCTTTGATGAGGGATTTGCCCCTCGTGAGTATAATGAGTTGGACGTGCGTTCGCGGAAATGGAATTCGGAGATTCGAGATATTCTCGAACCTGAGTTAATTGAAGAGGTTTCAATGGGTACATATATTTATCTAGAACGTGTTGACTTATGGAGAAACTATTTGAAAAAGCAAATGACTAAACAGAGGCGTCAACAAGTTTTAGATGTTTTAACTGCTTGGCAATATCCCTTTCTATTGCTCGGTGAAGTAATGGAAATTAAAGATGATCAATTCATAATCCGGAATGAAATAAATGACAAGGTATATGTCATTCCGCGTGGCCAGACTAAGTCGCAAACGGGTGACCGCCTTTTTGGTATTGTCATGCCTGACCCTCGTTTCGGTGAAAATGGGATTTTTGGTACGAGCACTGTTCTATTTATCCCGGGAAAACAAGAGAAATTAATTCAACAACTTCGTGAAGAATTAATGACCTCTAATATGGACTATCTTTCGATTTATCGTTTGCTTGGCTCATTAAACCATGCGTTTATCTTCACGCCTTTCCAACAAGAAGTGATTGATTTAACAGAAGGTTATTTAAAAAGATATGGGTTTGAAGAACATATAGTCATTCCTTTACTATCTGGATTCTTATTAAAGAATGAAGTCAATGCGAAGAAGCCAAGTGCTGTTGCTGCTGGTGTTATTCAATTGTCGTATGATGCAAATTTAATCGGTCCGCCGTCTTCTACGCAAAAAGAGGTCGCTTCCTATTTCAATGTGTCGTCAGCAACACTTGCGAAATACAGAGACCAAGCGGGAGACTTTATGCTCGAAACTATTCAGTCGTCAAATGAGGAAGTACCGACGAGAGTCGAGGGACCTACCTTGTTAACCGATATGGGGACGGATCCTCGTGGGACAGAAAAGTTCATGTGGGAAATGTTGATGCGGACGAAGCAACAACCTTTCGAAGATATCGAATCGTTAAATGCATTCATGAGGGGGCAAATGAATGAAGACTATAAGCCAGTTAACGATTCGGTGCAGGCACAACTGCTGTGTTACCAAGCCTTCCAAGCTGATACAGAAGAATTACGAATACAATTTACAAATGAAGCGGCGTCCATTCATCCAGATCTAGCTGACGTACACCTATTGTTAGCCGAACAGTCCACAAGTCCTTTAGAAAGTGAGTATCATCTTTTGAAAGCACTTCAATCAGCAAGAACAGATCTTGATTCGAAACATGATCAGGCTTGGAATTATGTATTGAACAGACCGTATTTGCGTGCCTTATTTAGTTATGGTGCATGGTTATTGACAGAGAAAAGATATGAAGAAGCCGTGGATCAATTCAACGAAATTATTCGGTTAAATCCAAATGATCACCAAGGCGCACGCTGGTTACTGATGGCTGCTTACATGCGACTTGGTTTAAATGAAGAAGCTTATCAGGTATTGGATGAGTTGAATCCTGATGAGGATCATGCAGTCGCACATTACTTGGAGACTTTGATCGAAAAGGAAGATTTGAGTCAGGACGTGTACAAGTCTAGACTAGAACGCGGTAGACGATTAAATGAACATGTTGAACCGATGCTAGCTGCAGGAGAAAACCCTGGAACCTTCCCACGCTCACTTATAATTGAGCCAGGGGGTAAAGATGAAGCGAGATTAATTTACTGGTTAGTGTATGGAATGATGTAAGATGAACGGCCGAGGAATGACTTCGGCCGTTTTTTATATGGGAGGAATGTGGATAAATTCCTATGCGCATTAGCAAATTACGATCTCGGTAATGGTCATTGTAAGTTGTTATATGATAAAACGAATATCTGTTTAATTTACCTTTTGGTTTTAGGAAGCAACAGATGGAAGATTACCGTCGGATTGGCAGTGGGAACGGAACAAGGGGGGGAATGTCAATTCTCTTGTTCTGTTGAGACCAAAGGATATATTCATATGACCTTTGGACAAAATCCACCAAATATTTTAAACACTCATGGTTAGTCGAATTAAAAATTATGACTGTTATTCCAGTGGTTCTACAAGGTCCTTCTCAGCCTTTCTTAAAAATTCCTCATAGATGTCGTATTGCTCTTGTAGACGTGTATGTGCTTGTTCACGTTCTTCCGAAGTTG
>JBFELW010000212.1:0-4643 GCA_041551995.1 Paenisporosarcina sp. | reverse complement strand
TAGAATGCTAGGACCTTTTGTTGGTGGTGTATTAGTAGATTTATATGGCATGACTGCCATGTTCTTAATCTTAACATCGTTTATGGCTCTAGCAGTTGTACCAAGTCTATTGTACGATCGACCATTACGGAAAGCTCAGAATTTATCTACCTTAAAATGAGATTGGACCGTAAAAATTGATGATCCTACAAACCAACTAGATGAGTTGTTCAGAAGAACTTTAAATGAGGTTTGGCAATAAGAATAAGGACGATAAGGAACGGAAATCTGAAACCTGGACTCTCCGTTTTTTGCATTAATTCGTTTTGTTTGGGAAAATAGGGGAGAACGAATCGTGATAAAAGTTAGGGTGAGTAAAAATGAATTCTGTTTTTCAACAATTGCCAGAATCCGTCCTAACACAAATCCTTGAAAATGCGTTTCAATGGTTTGTGGTAGTGGATCAAGATTGTCGCATTCTTTATATCAATGAAGACTATTGTCACTTCTTAGAGGTATCTCGAGATGAAGCAATTGGACAACCTGTAGAAGAAGTCATCGAGAATACAAAAATGCATGAGGTTATTAAATCTGGTATAGCAGACGTAGCTTCTCCTCACTACATAAAAGGTACCTATATGTTAGCGAATCGTGTGCCTTTATTCGTAGATGGAGAAATTGTTGGCGCATTCGGGAGCGTTGTTTTCCGTGATATGACAGACTGGAAAAAGTTGAGTTCCCATGTGAGAACAACGATGGATAAAATTCATATCGGTTCTTCTCAGAACACCTTAGCACCTTATCGGTTACAGGATATTACAGGAAGTTCCCAAGCAATACGCTCAATTAAGGAAACGATTCAAATGATTGCCCCTAGCGATTTATCTGTCCTAATTGAAGGTGAAAGTGGTACAGGAAAAGAACTATTTGGACAAAGTATTCATGAACAATCTGAAAGAGCAGATCTGCCATTTGTGAAGATTAATTGTGCTGCTATACCATCCGAGTTATTGGAAGCAGAGATTTTCGGTTCCTATATTGAATCAAAAGATCTTTACCGAAAGGGAAGGTTTGAAATGGCGGATGGAGGTACTTTGTTTATAGATGAAATTGGAGCAATGCCCCTTACCATCCAAGCAAAGTTACTACGTACTATTCAGGATGGACAAATTGAACCGATTGGATCTCAAACGTCTAAACAGATTAATGTACGAATTATCGCTGCAACAAACCGACCTCTTGAACACTTAATTGAACAAGGTAGATTCAGAGAAGACCTATACTACCGAATTCAAGCTATAACACTTCGCATCCCCCCGTTGCGAGAACGTATGGATGACTTTACAGAACTTGTTAATACTTTTTTACAGCAATACATGTTAAAGGCAGGTAAAAGGAAGCTTATACTGGCTAAACAAACTAGAGAGTATTTACAAAATTACCATTGGCCAGGGAATGTACGTGAACTACAGAATGTGATTCAAGCAGCTGTATACCTAGCAGAACAAGAAACGATTGAACCTTCAGCTTTACCCGAGCAATTAAAACAAGCTCGAAGGAATAAACATAAGAAATTTGTGAATTTACAAGATGCCATTGATGATCTTGAAAGAATAATGATTCAAGATTTATTAGAGGAAGAGAAGGATAAAAGGTTAATAGCGCAGCATTTAGGCATAAGCCGATCAACACTTTATGAAAAAATAAAAAAATACAACTTATGAACTATTTCCGAATTTTCGGACTTTATTCCGAATAAATGGACACTCTAAAATGTTGGAAATTCAATTGCCGACTTTATCAAAGAGGGGTAATCCGAGTTTCTGGATTATTAGTGAGTGTATTTTGTCAATAAGTTGTCACATTTACTATTGCGTCATTTCAGCAGGTCTGTTTTAATAACAAGTGAAAGCGCTTTTATTCAAAGTATTAAACGATTTTCTTGTAAGGAGGAAAAACTGTGAAGCCAATATATTCTTCTGCAGAAGAGGCTGTTCAACAAATTCAAGATGGAGCCACAATAATGGTTGGTGGTTTTGGACTTGTTGGGATTCCTGAAAAATTAATTCTTGCTTTAGTGGAAAAAGGAGTTAAAGATTTAACCGTTATTTCAAATAATTGTGGAATTGACGATTGGGGTCTCGGGCTTTTACTGAAAAATAAACAAATTAAAAAGATGATTGGTTCTTATGTTGGTGAAAATAAAGAATTTGAACGCCAAGTTTTATCTGGTGAAATCGAAGTCGAGTTGACGCCACAAGGTACTTTAGCTGAAAAAATCCGTGCAGGTGGCGCTGGAATTCCAGCATTCTTTACACCAGCGGGGGTTGGTACAACTGTTGCTGAAGGAAAAGAAATAAGAACGTTTGATGGAAAAGAATATGTACTAGAAGAAGCATTACGTGCTGACTTTTCACTCATCCGTGCAGCGAAAGCTGATAAGTTTGGCAATCTTGTCTATAACAAAACAGCGCAAAACTTTAATCCAATGATGGCAGCTGCAGGGAAATTCACAATTGCAGAAATAGAAGAAATTGTGGAAACGGGAGATTTGGATCCGAACACAGTTCAGACCCCAAGTATTTATGTACAGGGTCTACTACAAGCTAATCAAGAAAAACGGATTGAACGTTTAACGACTCGTTCATAAGACAGGAGGAGACAAACTCATGGAAAAAGTAAATGTCAGAGAACGAATTGCAATTAGAGCTGAACAAGAAATAGAAGACGGAAACTATGTGAATTTAGGAATTGGAATGCCGACATTAGTAGCAAACTACATTTCACCAAATAAAACAGTGGTTCTTCAATCTGAAAATGGACTGCTTGGTATCGGTCCTTACCCATCAAAAGATGAAGTCGATCCTGATTTAATTAACGCAGGAAAAGAAACGGTTACAACTATACCTGGATCTGCCTTTTTCACAAGTGCTGAATCCTTTGCGATGATTCGTGGAGGACATGTTGATGTGGCTATCTTAGGCGGTATGGAAGTGTCAGAAACCGGTGATCTTGCGAACTGGATGATTCCAGGGAAGATGATTAAAGGAATGGGAGGCGCGATGGATTTAGTTCATGGTGCCAAGAAAATCATTGTCATAATGGATCATGTTGCGAAAGATGGTTCAGCTAAAATCAAAAAACAATGTGATTTACCGTTAACAGGTAAAGGTGTTGTGAACAAAATTATAACTGAACGTGCATTAATCGAGGTAACGCCAAGTGGTTTAGTTTTAAAAGAAGTTTTCGAAGGTTTCACTGTTCAAGACGTCATTGATTCTACAGAAGCTTCTTTAAATGTTGAAGATGTAAAAGAAAACATAAAATTTTAAAACGTCTAATACAATTTCGGGGGAAATTTGTTCATGGATACTAGTATTGTGTTAAGCATGATCGGTCTTATCGGGGGACTCGCTTTACTTATTGTTCTTACGTTGAAAGGTGTTAACATTCTGATTGGGGGCCCTATATCTGCATTGTTTGTGGCAGTCATGAGTGGTTTGCCATTATTTCCTCAACTAGTTGCAGAAGGGGCTCCTAACTTCGTTACAAGTTATATGACAGGATTTACTTCATTCATTTTAGCGTGGTACTTAATGTTCTTACTTGGTGCCGTATTTGGAAAAGTAATGGAAGATAGTGGTGCAGCTGACTCAGTTGCAAAATGGTTTGTTGGTAAATTAGGAATGAAGTATGCGGTTCTTGCAATCGTTCTTGCTTGTGCGGTGTTAACATACGGTGGTGTAAGTTTATTCGTTGTTGCATTCTCTGTTTATCCAATGGCTATTTCTTTATTCAAACAAGCAGATTTACCACGTCGTTTCATACCAGCGACTTTAGCGCTTGGTTCTGTAACATTTACTATGACTTCTGCAGGTTCTCCTGAGATTCAAAACTGGATTCCAATTAAATTCTTACAGACTACTCCTTACGCGGGTTGGGAAGTTAGTATACTAGTAGCAGTATTTATGGCTTTATTCGGGTACTGGTGGTTGAAGAAACTTATTACAAACGCAGTGAATAAAGGCGAAAACTTTTTAGACCGTGAATCGGATCCTGCATTTGATGTTACACGTCCTTTGCCTAATCCTTTCCTAGCTATGATTCCTTTATTAGTTGTCCTAATTATCTCATTCATCTTCCATGATGCTTTAAAACAATCAGCATTAATAGTTGCACTACTAGGTGGTATCATTGCAACATTTATCGTGAGCTGGAAATACTTCAAAGCTCCTTGGGAAGCTATATCAGCAGGTACTGTAGGTGCAATTATTGCCATTGGTAATACGGCGGCAGTAGTAGGTTTTGGTGGTGTTGCCAAATCGGTTCCTGCTTTCGGAGTAGCAGTTGAGGCTATGACGAATATTCCTGGTTCTCCTTTAATTGGAGCAGCTGTGGCAGTTTCAGTGATTGCAGGTATGACAGGTTCTGCTTCAGGTGGTCAAGCGATTGCCTTACCATTATTAGCACCTGGCTATCTTGATGCTGGTGTTAACGCAGAAGCATTGCATCGTACTGTAGCGATTTCATCTGGTGCACTTGATTCACTTCCACATAATGGTTATGTTGTTACGACAATTCAATCCATTGCTGGAGAGAAATATAGCCAAGCTTATTGGGCAATGGCTGCAACAACTGTAGTTACACCAGTCATTGGTGTTATT
>JBFELW010000211.1:0-4663 GCA_041551995.1 Paenisporosarcina sp. | reverse complement strand
GTGTAATAAGAGAGGATTTCACATATAAATTTATTGTTCCTCAAGATGAATTTATTCAGATCAACAATCGAGAACAGGCCATCCGATTTGTTCTCGATACTTACGGTCATCCACTTGTTGAAAGAGTAAGCAAACAGGCTAAAATTTCTAAACTTATTCTCTGGGAGAATATTTGGGGATATGTCATTTGGGCTTACCATCAATTAATCGCAGAGGATCAAGAATTTGCTACCCAAGATTTAGAGGTCTTATTGTTGGACACTACATGGATGCCACAAATGAGACGGTCTCCATTTAAACAGTTTCTACAAAACCAATCTGCCCTTGAAGCCATGAATAATTACACAAGAGTGACTTGTTGTTTGTTAAAAGAAATACCAGAAACCAATAAATGTCCTTACTGCCCACATGCTCTTTAACTCGAGGGTTTTCTTTTTTATAAGTCTTCCAAGTCCATACCATTATTTTTAGCTAACAAAAAAGATTCATGCAAACCATCGCATGAATCTTTTTTGTATACAACTTAACATTGAGGGGGGTTAAGTCTGTAAATATTCAGTTACAATTTGGAGAAAAGTAAACTGAACTTACCTTAAGTTTAAACACATAAGAAAAGAGGAATTCTCTTTATACGATAATGATAATCATTATCACTCTTTAAGTCAACATTTTTCCTTGATAATTTGTATACTTGAAATATGACAACTTTAACGCGCGATCAAATCAGACAATTAAATATGTACAGTACATATACAACACCATCAAAACTTCCCCTTTTTACGGTTGAACAAATGCAACATGTTGATATTCTTCCAGTCGTCAAATCAATAACTGGGATTGACAACTCAGTGGTAGCTGCATCTTATTTGATGCGAAGATATGGCATGTTTATATCAACACAGTTTGTGATGCTTACAACCTATGATGAATTATGGATGGGTTCTGCGGGTGACTTACAATTTGGTGCCATAACTGAATATGGAAACCGAAGTATTAGTATGTTTATAAGCACCGTCAATTACCGTGATGTATCTGATCAACCTCGTCATGAAATCATACGCTATATTTTACAAGAACAAGTTCAACCGTTAATTACTAATTTGCGTAAACATGCCAATGTCTCTCCCCTCACCCTCTGGGAAAATGTTTTTGGCTTTCTCTTGTGGCACTATTATGAGCTGTTAGGAAATCCTGCAACTAGTGACCAAGCGAAATTGGATTTATTTTTTTTAAAATCAGATGAATTATGGGAAGGCATTGCGCCTAAATCTTTATTTGAAAGTTATTTGAAAGGAAGAGAGCCTAAACAGCTTATAAATACAATGGTTCGCACAACTTGTTGCTTCTCAAAAGATGTTCCTGGTTTACAAGCATGTGGATTTTGCCCATTAATAAAGTAGGCTTAATTGCCTATTTTACACATCGACATGTTTTATATGAGAGTAAATAGGATAAACCTAACAGTAACAAGATGAAAAGGAGAGTGTTTGTAAAATGGATAATATTCAAGGGAAAGTTCAAGAAGAATTAAATAAAGTAAATCCTGAGGAAAAAGAAGAAATTTTGGCGAATTTTTCAACCTTTAAATCTTATTTAGGTGATAAAGTAGCGGTGGGTGAAAGATTAGGTCTTGGAGAAGAACAATTAGCGAAAACTGCTGAAAAAGTTGCAGGGTACTTAGCTAATAATGAACAGCCAAGAAACCGTGAAGAAAACTTATTGCAAGAATTATGGAGATCTGGCGATAAAGACCAACAACATGCTTTATCTCACATGTTAGTTAACATGGTTAAAAAGTAAGCAACAACAAAAAGGAGGGATTGACATGACAAACAAACCTTCTAATCCTCGTGACAATAAGGATATTAAAGGACGTAAATTAGACAATCCCGATTTAGTTGAAACTGAAAACGAAAGTCTATTCGATATGCATGAGGACATGAAAACTGTCGATGCAGTGCCTGTTGAAGAATTAAATGAAAAAGTAAAAGATGAAGATAAAAAAAATCATAGAAAAACGAAAAGTACTTCAGCGAGTGAAGAACGTTATCCTGACTAAAAAAATCTCCTAGCCTATAATGGGTTAGGAGATTTTTTCGTTTGTGTTTAGTGATCTTCTACAGAACTAGTAGCTGCATCTCTAATTTCTGATCGATGGGCATAAACGTTTTTAATAATTGTTTTAATTACCGCATAGGTAGGAATAGCTAAAATTATCCCCCATAATCCTGCGATATTACCAGCCGCTAAGATAATCGTGATCACTGTAAGTGGATGGATATTAAGTGCTTTCCCCATTACATTTGGTGAAATTAAATTACCTTCAATTTGCTGTGCAACTACCATGATAATTAATACATAAATAGCCATTTGAGGCTCCTGCACAAATCCAATTACAATTGCAGGAATAACAGCCAAAAAAGGTCCTAAAAATGGTATAATATTAGTGAGCATGCCGAAAACAGCCAATAATAGAGCATATTCTAATCCTATTATTAAGTAACCAATGAGTAACATAATTCCGACCGCCACACTCACTAGTAATTGACCTAAAATAAAGGCCTTTAATGTTCCATCGATATCTACTAGTGTTTTACGAATCCAGGTTTTCTTATCCCCTTTAAAAAATTTTGCAATGTATGGAGCAAAGTTCTCATGATCTTTCAAAATATAAAAAAGGAAAAACGGGACTAACACTAATGCAAATATTCCTTGGAACAAGCTTTGGACAAAGGTAACCACCCAGTTTCCAAATCCCGCAGCAATCTCACTTATTCGGCCTGACTGATCGTCTATCGATTGCTCGATTGATTTAGGTAACCGATTCTTTTGATTGTATAAATTGACAACCATCTCTTCTATATCTTCAGTTATAGCTGGTGCTTCTTTCACTAATTCATTTACCTGAGTTGTTACAGCCGGCCCAATGAGAGTTGAGAAAATGCCTAAAGTGAAAGCAACCATAACAAAGATAGCCAGAATGCCTGTCCATTTTTTCCAGCCCTTCTTTTCAAAGAACACAAGTAAAGGTCTGGATAAGTAAAAGAGAACACCACTTAGTAAAAGCGGTAAGAATATCGTTTGTCCAATAATGATAAGTGGTGAAAAAATACCCTTTACTTCAATAAACATTCGTATTATCAATAGCGTTAATAGAATGCCAATCCCAACTTGGAACCATAGTTTTTTCGTCAATCTATCCACATCCTTATCGTTGCTATTTAAATCATTATAAAGTATCTAGTATAATAATGGGAGGAAATTGGTTTTGATGAGTATTTTTACAATGGATGACTATATTAATGAGACAATATGTTGTTCATCGTCCACTCAGGTTTCAGTTATTATTATTTAAACTAAACAAGGGGCTATTTAATTAATAGAGTGGGAGCCTTTTGTTATTGTTTTATCAGAAGGATTAATGGGTTTTAGGGAAATCTAAAAGAAGCGGCAATTCGCGAATCTATGAAAAACAAATTGAAGAGTTGCAAACGAACACTCTCCATGTGATTTATCTACTTAACATTAATAATAGTGATGAATTTTATGTGATTTCGGCTATTTAAAATTTACATGAGTCAACCTGCATTTCATTATTTGAAAAAGAAGAGCTCCCGGATGGCCTTCTTTACTCAAATAAATATTTTTAGAAAACATGTTTATAAGTATATAAAGAGGGTAAATATAGTACCGAGGGTTTTTCCCGCCTACTTTGTTCCTCTTGTAAACTACCACAAAACAAAAACTCCGGGCAAAATAAATATTTTGAAGGAGACTATTTGTATGAATTGGTATGAAAAATTAAATCAGTATTTCCCTGTTGAAGAAATGAAATCTAGGGAGCATATGGAATCGTTATTAGAAGAAAAAGGAAATGTGTACATAAAAGATGAAGGTCCAAAGCACGTTCTCATGTATGTCGAATTCAAAAACTTCATTTTTGTGGACTACTTATTTGTGTCAAAAGCAGCACGTGGCGAAGGGTTAGGTCGCCAGCTATTGAATAAGTTAAAAGAGAAAAATAAACCCATCCTCCTTGAAGTTGAACCAGTTAACTATGAAGATACCGACACAGAAAAGCGCTTGAAGTTTTATGCTCGTGAAGATTTTAAACACGCTTCTCGTATTGGCTATATTCGTCGATCTCTTGCGACAGGAGAAAATACAGTACTCGAAATTTTGTACTGGTCACCTGGCGATCAAGATGAATTAGAAATTTATAAAGCCATGAAATGGACGTATGAAAACATTCATACATTTAAAGATGAACATTTTTATGGAGATACGTATGATCCCTCTGATGAAGTTTTAGCTTATAATGATAAAAAAAAGCCGAATATGCTAAAGGAATATTAATCAAAAAGAGAGTGCCTTTTTTCTTAGGCACTCTCTTTTTATTGTTAAATAACAGCCCCTAACTTGATGTATAGATGGCTTTTATAACTTGAATTTATTCTGACCTACAATTTCGGACAAGTAATCAACTTTCTTTTGATAAAACACACGATCTAAAGATTTTATTTCCCGCTCATCCATCCCTTCAATAATATATAACTGTATTCTCCAAATACTCTCTTTTGAATGGAGTGGTGCATATTGTGCTGCATTAATTAATGCATCTGTCATTGAGCCTAAGACGGAGATATCCCCTTTTCCGTAATGG
>JBFELW010000210.1:0-4669 GCA_041551995.1 Paenisporosarcina sp. | reverse complement strand
TTCAGCTTCTTTGATTTTATCGCCTTTAGCGAAAACTAATACACGTTGAGTTTTACCAGTTCCGTTTGGAAGTACAACTGCCCCACGGATTTGTTGGTCATTCTTACGTGTGTCAATTCCAAGTTTGAATGCTACTTCAACAGTTGCGTCAAAGTTAACAGTACTTGTTTTTTTAGCAAGTTCAATCGCTTCTTGAGCAGAATAGAACGTGTTACGGTCTACTAATTTCGCTGCATCTTGCAACTTTTTACCTTTTTTAGCCATTGTAAAATGTCCTCCTTGATTGTGGTCTTAACGGGTTAAACCTCCCACGAATAAAGGTTGCGTGTCCAAATTGAACGTCCGCAACCCCTCCAAAAACAATGCATCATCAAGTGCAAGGGATTAGTCTTCGATCGTAATACCCATGCTACGCGCAGTTCCTTCAATCATCAACATAGCCGCTTCGACTGATGCTGCGTTTAAGTCTGGCATTTTTTGTTCCGCGATTTCGCGAACTTTATCACGCTTCACCGTTGCAACTTTTTTGCGGTTTGGTTCACCAGAACCTAACTGGATACCAGCTGCCACTTTAAGTAAAACTGCTGCGGGTGGAGTTTTTGTAATGAATGTAAATGAACGGTCTTCAAATACAGAAATTTCAACTGGGATAATTAGTCCAGCTTGATCTGCCGTACGTGCATTGAACTCCTTACAGAATCCCATGATATTAACACCTGCTTGACCCAATGCTGGACCAACCGGCGGTGCTGGATTTGCTTTACCAGCAGGAATTTGTAATTTTACTACTTTAATAACTTTTTTAGCCACGAGACACACCTCCTTAAGTCCGTGATGTGGTAATAGGGTTTCCCCTCCCACTCAAATATCTGTCCTGTCAGCTTATAGCCGATAACATGAGCTAAATTTTGCAGACTATCACAAGTACAGTCTGACCTTTGAAATAATACCATTTTTACTCGGGATACGCAAGTGACATTTTAAAATTAAATTTTATGAACTTGATCGAAGTCGAGTTCCATTTTAGTTTCACGACCAAACATGTCAACAGAAACTTTCAATTTACCCTTCGCTTCATCAATCTCTTCCACTTTTCCTTGGAAGTGTGCAAATGGCCCTTCAAGAACTTCCACCATTTCGCTAATTGAAAATTCAGCTACAGCTTTACGCTCTGTCATACCCATTTGTTTCAAGATGAAATCTACTTCTTCTGGTAATAACGGCGTTGGTTTTGCTCCACCACCTGATGAACCGATAAACCCTGTAACTCCCGGTGTATTACGAACTACATACCATGAGTCATCTGTCATAATCAATTCAACTAAAACATAACCAGGGAATGTTTTACGCATAACTACACGTTTTTTACCATCTTTAAAATCTGTTTCTTCCTCTTCCGGAATAATGACACGGAAAATCAAATCTGACATGCCCATTGTTTCGACACGCTTTTCTAAATTTGCTTTCACTTTGTTCTCGTAACCTGAATACGTGTGTACTACATACCAATTCTTTTCCATCATGAGTAGGACTTAACGTCCGCCCCTCCTTTTCTTAGACAAATGAAAAAACCCGTTCGCAGAATAAGACGGGCTATTTTCAACAAATACTATCTGTTATCAAATTACAGTGCAAGGAACCATCGTAGCGCCTCTGAAACTCCTAAATCTACTACTGAAAAATACAAAGCCATAATAATAACCGTTGAAAGAACAATCACAGTATAACGAGTTAATTCTTTACGTTTAGGCCAACTTACTTTTCTCATTTCTGAGACTACATTACTAAAAAAACTACTAATATTAGCCATTCTAATTACCCTCCGAGTTACAAATATCTATATTTATCCAGTTCAAGTGACGAATGTTATAAAGTTTGTTTATGAAGTGTATGTTCTTTACAATGCGAACAAAACTTTTTCAGTTCTAAGCGCTCGGATGAACCCTCTTTAGAAGTGGGTACTGTATAATTCCTAGAACCACATTGAGCACAACTTAAAACTACTTTTTTTGCCATATTCTCACCTTTTTCAAGTTCATGAGTCTTTTTAAAGACTATCACCTCGTTAAAAAACTGTCAACAAGCGCCTGTTCACACTTTAGTAACACCATTGATTTCAATATGTCGTTCCAATTTCCGTTTTACACGTTGTAGTGCATTATCAATTGATTTCACATGGCGGTTTAACTCCTCTGAAATCTCATGATAAGATTGTCCATCCAAGTACAAGGCTAGTACTTGTCTCTCTAGTTCACTTAAAATTTCCGACATTTTTTCTTCCATGTAAATAAAATCTTCACGATGAATCATCAGTTCTTCTGGATCATCAATAACTGACCCAGAAATGACATCCATCAACGTTCGATCCGATTCTTCATCATATATCGGTTTGTCTAATGATATATAAGAATTTAATGGGATGTGTTTTTGACGTGTTGCAGTCTTAATAGCAGTTATGATTTGCCGTGTAATACATAGTTCAGCAAAAGCTCGGAAAGAAGATAGCTTGTCTCCTCTAAAATCTCGAATCGACTTATAAAGGCCAATCATTCCTTCTTGAATAATATCTTCTTTATCTGCCCCGATTAAAAAGTAAGACCTGGCTTTCATTCGTACAAAAGATCGAAACTTTGTAATTAAATAATCAAGCGCCTCGGTATTTCCATCGTGGACTAAACCCACAATCTCTTCATCTAGTAAACCTTCAAATTGGTGCAGTTTCAAGTGTGCATGACCGCTCTTCATCAACTGTATCACCTCTGCCCTGACTGCGTAGTTAGGATAAGTATACAATAAGTGGAAATCCAGCGTCAACGGGTCATTTCATTCCCCTTCGCCATTTTTCGAATATTTCCGCAATATCATCTGACAGTAATATTTTTGAGCTTGGACGTTGTTCATGAATTACTCTCACTTTCTTCGAGATATTAGACTGCACCAGTTCCATTTCAATTTCAAGTTCTCGAGCTGATTTCCGAAGTGCTCCTTGAGCAAAAACAACCCATTGTTCAGTGAAATCAGAGGTTGCAACATGAATTTGATCACGTCTCGATACTAATGTTGTCGTTAATTTTTCGATTCGTTCATCTGCTGTTTCATTTTTGCGAGTAAAAATAACCTCAACTTGATGTTGTTTTTTCTTTTTCTCGATTCCAGGGACCATGTGTGCATCAAAAACAACAATTACTCGCCAACCGGAGAAAGCTTGATATTCAGCCATCATTTCTATCAAGCGATCTCTCGCATCAACTAATTTGTCCGCTTTTAATGCGCGTAACTCTTTCCATGCGCCGATGATGTTGTAGCCATCGACGAGCAAAATGTCCATATGGTTACCCGTTAACCGGTTGGCGATTGCGCAACACTTCATACATTAAGAGAGCGGCAGCAACAGATGCATTTAGTGAGGTAACTTTCCCTACCATTGGCATGTGATAAAGGAAATCACACTTTTCCTTTAGGAGTCTACTCACTCCTTTACCTTCACTGCCAATAATGACGGCTAATGGTAGCTTGGCATCCATTTGTCGATAGTCTGCTGAACCTTTTGCGTCTGTTCCAGCAATCCATACACCACGTTTTTTTAAGTCGTCGACTGTTTGCGCTAAGTTGGTGACCCTAACTACAGGAATATGCTCAATGGCACCAGTTGATGTTTTCGCTACAACAGAAGTTAATCCAACTGCCCGTCGTTTAGGAATAATCACACCATGCACACCAGTTGCGTCAGCCGTTCTTAAAATAGATCCAAGGTTATGAGGATCTTCAAGTTCATCTAGTATTAAAAAGAATGGGTCTTCATTTCGTAATGAAGCACTTTCGAACAATTCATCTATATCAGCATAACGATACGCTGCTACTGAAGCTGCAATTCCTTGGTGATTGGCTCCATCTGTTAACTGTTCCACTTTGTTTTTGGGTACGAATTGAACAATGATTCCAGCTTCTCTAGCTAATTGTAAAAGTTCAGCTATTCCTGCCTTCTTAACACCTTCCGCAATCCATACTTTATTCATTTCTCTTCCTGAGCGTAGCGCTTCAAGAACTGGATTTTTACCCGATAATATCTCATTTGTTGGTTCCACTATTGGTTCAGTCATAAGGGTGTTTCTCCTCTCGGTTCTTCAATCGTTAAAATGGCTTGCACAATTATTTCACGAACACGTTCTGACTGTCCTTGCAAATACAAACTTCCAATTACAGCCTCAAAGCCCGTACTGTATTTATAGGTTTGTAAGTCTGTGTATTTCGGGATAGTACCAGACTTTGCATTTCTCCCTCTTCGAAGTATCGCGTCCTCTTCTTCTGTTAGAAACTTTTCTTGAAGCATACTACGAACAACATTCGCCTGCGCTTTTGCAGACACATATTTTGTCGCTTCCTTGTGCAGTGTATTCGGTTTTACGCGACCTGAGCGAAGCAGATGTTCTCTTACATATTGCTCTAGTACAGCATCCCCCATATACGCAAGTGCAAGCGAATTGAGTTGCTTCACATCCGCTGAACGCAATGTATACTCTCTCATCATCCGCGTTTCCAACGTATTCCTTGTGCCGTGTATTCCAAAATAATATTCAAGTCTTTTAATTGATCTCTAATTTCATCTGCACGTTTGAAATTCTTCTCTTTTCTCGCTTGGATTCTTTCTTCGATTAAAGCATCAATTTCC
>JBFELW010000209.1:0-4705 GCA_041551995.1 Paenisporosarcina sp. | reverse complement strand
CTTGGATCCCACATGTTGACGGGATTGTTTAGTGCATATGAATAACGGTTTTGCGTCTGTGGTTGGCTTAGTTGACCTGCATACGTATCTTCATTCATGAATTTACCGGCCGTTGGATTGTACCATCGTGCATTTAGGTCTACTAGTCCAGTCTTACCATCATAACGCATTCCTGTGTAACCGTGATGGTTGTATGGTGAAGTGGTTCCTGTGAAAATTCCACCAAACGCATCGTAACGGTAACGCTCGATTAAATCGCCATGTCGGTCAGTGACTTCCGAGACATTTCGTTGTCCATCATATTGGTAGTAAAGTAGACCCCCAGTTGTCTTTAAGTTCGGGTCGTGCGACGGGTTAGATAAGCCGTGTAGGCCGAACATTTTACGTGATGTCAGTTGTCCATTAGGTCCGTTGTAATACTCTGCGTATGGAGAGCCCGTTTCACTATACTCTTTGTGAAGTGTATTAGACATTCCTTCATACAGATAAGTTGTTTCTTTGTGGTACACATGGTCTTCGCCATTCTGCCCGAATTGTTTATAAAGACCAATTTTTTTGCCTTTGCCTGGGTTGTTTAAAGGTCCATTGCCTTTGCCAGGATTCCCTGCGCTGTCATTGCAATTCGCTTTGCCATTTCCTTTGCCATTGTTGTTATTGGCATTCTCGTTTTTCTTTTCGTCTCCTTTGCCATTATTTCCTTTATTTTTATCTTTTCCTTTTTCAATACCGTCATATTCTTTCCATGACATTTCTTCTCTGTAGACACGACGTCCAAGTCCATCGTAGGAATAGCTAACATAACTTTCATCCTCAAATTCGACCATGGTCATCTGATTTGCATTGTTATGTGTATACGTTGTTTTTCCTTCTTGATTAGATGTTGTCTGAATGTTTCCGTTCATATCATATTCGTACGTACAGATTGAATAATTCAGTAAAACATATTAAAGAGTTTACATGGGTTATGTATACACTCTGAACAAAAAATCGTCTATTCGACACTGGGCAGCTCTCATCCAAAAAAACATACCTTGAAAGGCATGTAGCCAATCAAGGTAATAACTAATCCTATTAAAAAAACTTTTCAATAGTTTTTTAAAAATACAGAATAGCTTGGTCTAATACTTATACAAGTTTAACAATGATAACTAAATTAATTTAATATTTTTGAAATAAAAACAAAAGGTTATCTTTAATTGAATCTAAGCAATCATTTGCTTTTAACCGTTCCTCATTGTTATCTCTCCAGATAAAAAAATCAGACAGCCCAACGCGAGGCTGATTGATTTTTATATAAATTTCGTTCAATTTACTATATAGCTGTTTTAGATCTTTATCTGTATAGGTGTTATTTAAACATTCATCAATTAAATTCAAACCTAATTCTAATTGATTAGTAATATACAGCGCTTCGTTATCATCACTTTCTATCTCTAAAATATTTCTTAATTCTGAATATAGAACTCTTAACCGTTGTATATCTTTTATCATAATTAACGCCCCTCTTTTATCTAATAGGTTTTGACGAAATTACTTTTATTCCGTTAATCTTCCAAGGTTCTGGAATAAATATTTGATTCATTCCACCTAAGTAAATACCACCTTGATATCCTGCCGGTCCTTCATAAATCATGGTACCTTTAGATATTTTAGTTGTATAAATCGTTTTTAAAGGTGAGGCGCCTGTTAACTCACCCGTTTTAGGATCGATCCATTGTGCTTTTACTGAAGAGTCAATACGAGCTTGAATTTTCGTCATAGGCTCCCTTGTAAAATACTGACCTAGTGCATTCTTGTCTCCTCCTGCTGTTCACAGGTAAAATACATTAAATAAGTCATATGTTTTTCAAGCGTTATACGTACTAAAAATCAGTTAAATATAATATAGGTTACGTGAGTTAATCATATTCTCTGCTAAAAAAATTAACTATTCGTCAGTGTGTATCCCCGCCAACAAAAAAAGAAACCTTGAAAGACACTGAGCCAATCAAGGTTCCCATTAAAGTTATTAGCAGTAATAAAAGAAAATATCCTTAATTACCTCTTTGTCTTCAGCACTATACTCTTTAATTTTTTTCTTATCTAATTCCCCAAGAATGTATTTTACTTTTGAAGGTTCGATTTCACAAATAAGTTCATTAGCAGCTTCTTTATTTTCAATATAGTAATCAATCAATTTCTTTAAATTAAGGAATAATTCTCCTTTTTCCATATTAATCCTCCAATAAATCTATTTTTCTAAACTTAACTTCTGAATTAGTTATAACCTGTCTATATCCACCTGTTCCAAATTCAGGATAAGATTTAGTAATAGGTTCTAAGAATGGTCCTTTTCCACCCTTCTCCAATGGTACACGAATATTATCAATAACTTGCAATGTATCAAATTCCCCCCTTAATCTAGAATCACTCCAGTCCGTAGATATTTGTAGTGCATTTCTAGCTTCTGACCCTGTATTAAATTTATCGAATCCAAAATATGAACCAGGAGCCTTATAGGTTTCTAGGGTTTTTTCAGTATATTTTGAATCCATATATCTGTATCCTGTAGAAGGTACAACATCCCCTAAAGGAGTAACATAGAAATCAGTTTTAGGTTTAGGAGTACCCTTAGGTATTATATTACTTGGCGACACTGGAATACCTGAACTTCTTGTAGGAGTAACTCTCCCTACGCCAAATATCATACCTACAACAGCAATACTATTTAACCAATGATCTGCAGAAAATGCTTCTTCTGGATTTATCCCACCATTTACAGCACCTAAAATACCATTAGACAAAAAATCAAAAAAGTCGTATGGTGAATTTCCAAGTTTAGCTGCCCTATCCATATAACTAGAGTAAACTCCATCTAACGTCCCCAGGGTCAGGAAATTTCCGAAGTCATAAGGAGATCTTAATGCATTATTTGTTCTTGTGTCCGCCCCATTTTTAATAGATATTCCGATTTCCTTAAAGCTATCCCAAGACTTTGTAAAAGGATTAATATTGTGATTGTTTGTTGAACTAAGAATCTTAGGCTGAACCTGGTTTAAATGTTTCTGCCTCTCCCGTTCGACGAAACTGTCAAATTCTGCCGGTGAGTTAATTAGTTTATTAAGCATTATTGCAATGGCAGGTTCACCGTATTTAGTAATTTCTTTAGCGTTTTCACCTGCTATCTGTTCGGCAGTGATGTCTGTATACCATGGATCTTTAAATGGATTCGTAAACGTTTTAGTACCTTCGTCAGTTTCTACTGTACGTTCTAACCCATCAGCATTGATAGTTTTGATTTTCTTATAATCATAGGTCCAATTATTAATCCCCGTCGTCAGAAAATTTAGTCTTACATATTTTTCCTCCATAACTGTATTAAGGAGTTCAGATGTAACATCAGTTTGAAAATAATCTTTAAAGGTCCAGTAATGATAATTCTTGAAAATACCATTTGGTTCTATTATTGTAGGACTTTCCTGAGAGCGAACCCACGAAGGAATAGCTCCTCCATCCACTGGAACTGCCATATGACCGCTTGGATCCCACATGTTGACGGGATTGTTTAGTGCATATGAGTAGCGATTTTGCGTCTGTGGTTGGCTTAGTATGCCTGGATACGTATCTTCATTCATGAATTTACCGGCAGTTGGATTGTACCATCGTGCATTTAGGTCTACTAGTCCGGTCTTACCATCATAACGCATACCTGTGTAACCGTGATGGTTGTATGGTGAAGTGGTTCCAGTGAATATGCCTCCAAACGCATCGTATCGGTATCGTTCGATTAAATCGCCATGTCGGTCAGTGACTTCTGATACATTTCGTTGTCCATCATATTGATAGTAAAGTAGACCACCTGTTGTCTTTAAGTTCGGGTCGTGAGACGGGTTAGATAAACCGTGTAAGCCGAACATTTTACGTGATGTCAGTTGTCCATTTGGTCCGTTGTAATACTCTGCGTATGGAGAGCCCGTTTCACTATACTCTTTGTGCAGTGTATTCGACATTCCTTCGTACAGATATGTTGTTTCTTTATGGTACACATGGTCTTCGCCATTCTCTCCGAATTGCTTATATAGACCAATTTTTTTGCCTTTGCCAGGGTTGTTACATACAAGAAATAGGACAATACAAAAGAAAAACCTTGATTGAGTGACGAACACTCCCTCAAGGTATTGTAACTACCGCCTAAGATTCATACATATCACCTATATTTTCTAGGGACTTCTAGCAAGTAGAGCTCGTTACTCCCTGGACTACCGATAGTGGTGAAAGCTATTTGATTCCCTTTTGGGGACCATGAAAGAGAAGCTACATTGTTTTGGATAAGTTGCTCTTTACTTTCACCATTTTGGGATACTACGTACAATCCGATTTCAGTTTTATAGTTACCTTCTAGAAATGCCATCCACTGCCCATTGGGGGACCAGGTTAAACTATCAATCAGATTCCCTTCTTCACTTGAATAGATGAGTTTCTTGGTTTTGTCAGTTAAATTATAAACAAATATTTTGTTTTCAGAAATATACCCTAACTTTTTTCCATCTGGATGCCATTGTAAATTATGACCATTTCTAAATAAAAGTTCCTCTTTTTTTGTCTTTAAATTATATAATATAACTTCAAATTCATCGGCTTTCTTTGTATAGACCATTTGGTGGTACTGGTTCGTTGTAAGTGCGTAAATAGTCGGTAGGTCAGCTATAAGTGTATTTTGTTTTTT
>JBFELW010000208.1:0-4718 GCA_041551995.1 Paenisporosarcina sp. | reverse complement strand
ATTTTAATAAGTGCTTAGCAACAACAATGCGTTGAATCTCAGATGTACCTTCGTAAATTTCAGTCACTTTCGCATCGCGGAAGTAACGTTCTACAGGATAGTCTTCTGTATAGCCATATCCACCGAATACTTGAACCGCTTCGATAGATGTGTCTACCGCTGTTTTCGAAGCAAATAATTTTGCCATTGCCGCTTCTTTTCCACAAGCTAATCCTCTTGAACGAAGATCTGCTGCGCGGTAAACCAGTAAACGTGACGCTTCTACAGCTGTTGCCATATCCGCGATTTTAAAACCAACACCTTGTTGCGTTGCAATTGGTTTACCAAATTGAACACGTTCTTTTGCATATCCCACTGCTGCTTCATATGCCGCATCTGCAATTCCTAGTGCCTGTGCTGCAATTCCAATTCGTCCAACATCTAGGTTTGCTAACGCGATTTTAAACCCTTCGCCTTCTTCACCTAATAAGTTTTCAGCTGGGACTTTCATATCTTCAAATGTTAGTTGCACCGTTCGAGAACCGCGTAACCCCATTTTCTTCTCATCTTTTCCGATAATCAACCCTGGCGAATCTTTATCCACGATGAAAGCCGAGACACCTCTAGATCCTTTAGATGAATCCGTAGAAGCGAAAACGATGTAAACATCAGCTTCTCCACCATTGGTAATGAAAATTTTCGATCCGTTAATTTTGTAAAAGTCGCCTTCTTTGACGGCCTTGGATTTCATTGAACCTGCATCTGAACCTGCAGAAGGTTCTGTTAAACAGAAAGCACCTAGATATTCACCTGAAGCTAATTTTGGCACATACTTTTGCTTTTGTTCTTCATTTCCGAAATAAAGAATTGGGTTTGTTCCAACAGACGTGTGCACTGAAAGAATCACGCCTACTACTGCACTCACTTTCGATAGTTCATGAATGGCAATGATATAACTTAAGAAGTCCATACCAGATCCACCGTACTCTTCTGGAGCGGTGATTCCCATTAAACCTAGGCTTCCCATTTTAGTTAAGATTTCTCGAGGGAATTCCCCTTGCTCCATTCTATCAATAAACGGTTCGATTTCTGTTTTCGCAAAATCTCGTACCATA
This sequence comes from Paenisporosarcina sp., assembly GCA_041551995.1. Classification (GTDB taxonomy): domain Bacteria; phylum Bacillota; class Bacilli; order Bacillales_A; family Planococcaceae; genus Paenisporosarcina. The sequence continues at coordinate 3,624 of JBFELW010000208.1, read as the reverse complement.
TTGCGCATCATTAATTGTTCTTCATTTAATATTAAATCCATTTAAATTAGCCCCTTAGTTGTACTCGTAGAATCCGCGGCCTGTTTTCTTACCTAACCAACCAGCTTTTACGTACTTACGTAGAAGTGGACATGGGCGGTATTTACTGTCGCCAAATCCTTCATGTAAGATTTCCATAATGTATAAACATGTATCAAGTCCGATAAAGTCTGCTAATTGGAGCGGTCCCATTGGATGGTTCATGCCCATTTTCATGACATCATCAATGGCTTCTTTTGTTGCTACACCTTCGTACAATGTGTAAATCGCTTCATTAATCATCGGCATTAAGATACGGTTTGAGACGAATCCTGGGAAGTCATTCACTTCAACGGGTGTTTTTCCAAGTTTATGTGTCATCTCTTCAATAGACTTGTACACTGCGTCAGTTGTTGCCAACCCACGAATGATTTCAACAAGCTTCATTACTGGAACCGGGTTCATAAAGTGCATCCCGATGACTTGCTCAGGACGGTTCGTTGAAGCCGCAATTTCAGTAATAGGTAATGATGATGTATTTGACGCAAGGATTGCATGTTTTGGTGTGATTTCATCAAGTTGTTTGAAAATCTTTTGTTTAATTTCCATATTTTCAACGGCAGCCTCGATAACTAAATCGACGTCATGTGCATCGTTTAAATCTAAAGACTTTGTGATACGGGAAAGGACTTGAGCTTTTTCGTCTTCTGTCATACGACCTTTTTCTACGTTTCGAGATAAGTTTTTCGTAATTGTGGACAATCCACGCTGGAAGAATTCTTCCTTCATGTCATTTAATTTCACATCGAGTCCTGCTTGAGCACATACTTGTGCAATTCCTGAACCCATTTGTCCAGCCCCGATAACGAGTACTTTTTGGATCTTCATCTATTTTTGTCCTCCTCTATTTACATCGTTAGAAATTAAACTTTTGGAACTTCAATCATAATCGCGTCACCTTGACCGCCACCTGAACAGATTGCCGCGATTCCAATTCCTCCACCACGACGTTTAAGTTCATAGGCTAATGTCAAAATAATTCGCGCTCCACTTGCACCGATTGGATGGCCTAGCGCAACTGCTCCACCATTCACGTTTACTTTTGTCTCATCCAGTTTTGCAATTTTTGATGAAGCTAATGCAACTGCTGAGAAGGCTTCATTTATTTCAAATAAATCAATTTCTTCTAATGTTTTACCTGTTTTTTCAAGGATTTTATTGATAACAAGTCCTGGTGTTTGTGGGAAGTGCTCAGGCTCTATTGCCACTTCTGCGTGACCAATCACATATGCCAGAGGAGTTTTCCCTTCCGATTTCACACGTGTTTCACTCATGAGTACAAGTGCAGCAGCTCCATCAGTTACACCTGGTGCGTTACCTGCAGTAATTGAACCATCTTTACTGAATGCAGATTTTAACTTTGCAAGTGATTCAACAGATGTATCACGACGTGGTGCTTCATCTTGATCGAATATTAAAGCATCTCCTTTACGTTGAGGAATCTCAACAGGTGTAATTTCTTTAGCAAAGGTTCCATTGTCGATTGCTTTAAGTGCTAAGTCATGGCTACGGAATGCCCATGCATCTTGTGTTTCGCGTGATAGCTCAAATTGTTCTGCAGTTGAATTACCATACGTGCCCATGTGAACACGATCAGGGTTAAATGAACAAGAAAGACCGTCGTAAATCATCCCGTCAACCATTTTCGCATCACCCATACGTAAACCAAATCTACCTTTTGGCAAGTAATACGGAGCGTTAGACATCGATTCCATTCCACCAGCTACTATGACGTGTTCATCACCTAGACGAATCAGTTGATCTCCAAGAGTGACTGCGCGCATTCCTGATGCACACACCTTATTGATTGTTTCTGTTTTCACACTCCAAGGAATACCTGCTTTTGTAGCAGCTTGACGAGAAGGAATTTGACCTTGGCCTGCTTGAAGGACCGTTCCCATAATCACTTCGTCAACTGTTTCTGGCTCAACACCTGCACGGTTTAACGCTTCCTTGATGGCAGCGGCACCTAAATCACTTGCAGTAAGAGAAGCAAGTGCGCCTCCCATTTTCCCGAATGCTGTACGTGCTCCATCTAAAATAACAGTTCTTGTCATCCTTTTTTCCTCCTAGAATATCTTTTTGTATACGCTTACAGTTCTTGACTTGCTAAAAAAACGTGTAGCTGATTCTTTTCTATATCTACTTCTAATGGTCTGTATTCCTAATGGTGATTCTATACCCACTTCTCGTCTATTTAAGTGAAAAAGTGGTTTTTATCTTTCTGACTGAACGCTCGCTCGACAAGACTACAAACGAAAAGGGAGTACATCGACTCCCTTTTCTATTTGTTTTAATTGTATCGGAATTCTATGATCTTATCAAATTACTGAACAATTGGTTGTTCTTCTGTTTCTTCAACTGGAGGCAAGTAATCTCCAAGAACTGAACGCTCTAGTAATTCAGCGATATCGTATGTGCCAACTGTTTCTTCTACTTCTTTTGCTTTTGTTCCATCTGATAACATCGTTAAGCAGTATGGACATCCTGATGAAATCATCGTTGGACTTACAGCAAGTGCTTGTTCAGTACGCGCCACGTTCACACGGTTACCTGTGTGTTCTTCCATCCACATCATTCCTCCACCAGCTCCACAGCACATTCCTGTTTCACGGTTACGTTCCATTTCCACGAGTTTTACTCCTGGAATCGCACGTAAGATTTCACGTGGTGGATCATATACGTCATTGTATCGACCTAAATAACATGAATCATGGAATGTGATCGTTTCGTTAATGGCATGTTGCGGTTTAAGACGCCCTTGTTGTACTAAGTCAAACAACATTTCAGTATGGTGAAGAACTTCTCCACTCCAGCCGAAGTCAGGGTATTCATTTTTAAAGATATTATATGCATGCGGATCAATCGTTACGATTTTTGTTACTTCCGCTTTTTCAAATTCTTTAATATTTGCCGCTGCTAATTCCTGGAACAAGAATTCATTTCCTAAGCGACGTGGTGTGTCACCTAAGTTCTTTTCTTTATTTCCAAGGATAGCGAATTTCACGCCTGCTTCGTTCATTAATCTCGCAAACGCAAGAGCAATTTTTTGAGAGCGATTATCGAACGCGCCCATTGAACCTACCCAGAATAAGTATTCAAATTCTTCTCCCGCTTTTGAAACTTCTTTAACGGTTGGGATGTTCACGTCTGGACGAGCGTCACGCCAGTTTTCTTTCTCTTTTCGGTTAAGACCCCAAGGATTCCCTTGACGTTCAATGTTTGTCATGGCACGTTGTGCATCTGGATTCATACGTCCCTCTGTCATTACTAAGTAACGACGAAGGTCGATAATATGCGACACATGTTCAATCATGACTGGACATTGGTCTTCACAGTTACGACAAGTCGTACATGCCCAAAGTTCTTCTTCAGTAATAACTTCTCCAATTAATGCAGGGTTGTAGATATCTTCAATTACTGCCCCATCAACACTTGCTGCTACAGCTAATTGATTTCCTTGCGTATTAGCGAAAGCCATCGCTGGAACCCATGGTTTTCTTTGTGTTACGACTGCACCAGTATTTGTTAAGTGATTACGTAGTT
>JBFELW010000207.1:0-4718 GCA_041551995.1 Paenisporosarcina sp. | reverse complement strand
GAAATTATTGGGGCTACTGAAGGTCCGTTAGAACCTGGAACGGAAGTCACTATAGATGCGGAACATATGGAAGGAATGAATGAAGCTAAAGCAGAAATAGTTTCAGCCGAAGAAACAACTGTATATATGATTGATTACGTATCGGCTATAGGTGGAGATAAAATAACATTCCACAAATGGGTAACCGAAAGTGAACTTTCAGCTGCTGATTAAAATAAATAACTAAAAAGAGTTTATCCGCTTACAGGACAAGTTCTCTTTACTTATGGAGTAGAATCAAACCCATTTCACTGTTCATATAATACTTGAATGAATATGAGGGGGAGAAAAAATGCGTTTGCCATCTGCTGACTTAGGCTTAATGGCGGAACACCTTGCAACACATGAAGGAATGATTAATAAGTTAAAGATGTACTATGTGATCGTAAGCCATTCTGTTTTTAAAAAATTGATCGGAGAACACATAGAAGTCTTAAGACAACACGGTAAATCTATGTTGGAATTAATTAATCCAAATCAAGTTGGTCCGTTTCAATTGAACAGGTTGGAGGAAATTAATTTAAACAATCATGTGGAAGCATTATCAGAACAGGAAAAGGACATAAGTTTAGAGGTAAGAGCCACGGCTAAATCTATGGCTGCAGACAATTTTTCGTCTGCACTGATGATGCAAGATAAGTATGTTAGGCTTATTCATATTGAAATGGCATTACAGGAAGTTAGACTTCAATCTTTGTACGATGAAATTATTCGTCAAACAAATGGAGACTTTACCCCAAAGGCAGCTGACCAAATGCAACAAATGACTGTAGAGAAGTATAAGCATGTTTTGGACGAATAAGATGTTAATCATATGTAATAGTAGAAACGAGTCATTTAAAATGACTCGTTTTTAGCTTTGTTCTGAAAATGTAGAAAATTAGGGTATTTCTAAGGGTTGTTTTACATAGCATGTACCAAAAAGGTGGTGCTGAAAATAAGTGGCTTTATTTATTATGTTTTAATTATGCTTAGTTTGACAACCCTTATAACCACGCGATTAAGTATCAAGTGGAAAGCTCATTTTCAACAAATGTCGGGAATGATTATTTCAATGTTCTTAGGCATGAATGTTGGATTAACAGCTGGGGTTACGTTCGCAATTGTATATCCAGAGAATTTATTTATTGCGACACTGGTCGGAATGGGTTTTGGTATACTAGCAGGTTCATTATGCGGAATTTGTTTTGGATTCCTTTCATTTTTAGAAGGTTTAATGGCAGGTTTGATGGGCGGTATGATGGGAGCAATGTTAGGAGATATGATTCTAGTCGAGCAGGCGATTTTCTTTATTAAGATTTTTTTGTTACTTTCTGTTTGTACTCTTTTTTTATTAATTATACTATCCACTCCTTCTAAGACCAATGTTATGAACAAGAGGTGGTTATTAAAGCCATTTTTAACTTCCGTGTTTATCGGTTCGATTTTAATCTTAGGGAACTCTTTAAATATAGAGGAAGTTAAATCACAAACTATAGCGCATAAACAAGAACACAATATAAATGCTGATTCTGAGACGTCGCAAGTGCAAAATATTGTGATTGAAACTTTGGGAATGAAGTACATACCAAAAGAAGTTTTTGTTAAAAAAGATTTACCGATTACGTTAAGGTTAAAAAACTCAGATCAAGTTGAGCATGATATTGTCATAAAAACGTCCTCATTTAAATTAGTGAGTGAATCTTCACACCAACATGAAGTTGAGTCGAATATGATACATTTGCATGCAGAACCTCAAACTACAAGCGAAGCCACATTTACAATAAACGAAAGTGGAACCTATTCATTTTATTGTTCAATTCCTGGTCATAGAGAGAGTGGTATGGTTGGTTTATTCGTAGTGAAATAATAAGTTTTGGAATCGTAAAAAAGTAATTCGTTTTAGTTTACATACCCCCAATAGGTACCGTATAATGAAATTTATAAGGACTGGAGGCTACATGTATGGATGAAATAGTTCTAGAAACAATGCTAAATCCTGTGGTCTCTGAAGAATCGTGTAGAAAAAGTCATCATCCAGAATCTGTGAAGACCAATTTGATTCACCGGTTGAATCGGATTGAAGGTCAAGTCCGTGGAATTAAAGGTATGGTGGATAAAGACGTTTATTGTGATGATATCATTACCCAGTTATCTGCAACCCAGTCAGCATTGAATAGTGTAGCAAAAGTACTTTTACAAGGTCATCTTAAGGGCTGTGTAGTTGATCGATTAGCAGAAGGTGATGAAGAAGTACTCGATGAATTAATCGTGACCATTCAGAAATTATTAAAGAAATAAGAGGAGGAAATTATAATGGCAAATCAAGTAACTTTACAGGTAGAAGGAATGACTTGTGGACATTGTGTAAAATCAGTTGAAAATAGTGTAGGTGCAATGAACGGTGTGGAGAGAGTTCTTGTAGAGTTAATTAATGGAACAGTAGCTGTTGAATATAATGAGAATGAAGTAAATGTTCAAAATATCAAAGATACAATCGAAGATCAAGGTTACACTGTCCAAGCTTAATTACTGCGTAACTCGCAGTAATTTTTTTGAAATGATATATACCCCTATACCGTATGGAAGGAGTGGAATTAATGCCTGAAAAAAAGTTGGATATTCCAATTACCGGGATGACTTGTTCAGCGTGTGCCAGTCGCATTGAAAAAGGATTGAAGAGAATGGAAGGTGTCTCTGACGCAACAGTTAATTTTGCTACCGAAAAAGCGAGTGTCTCCTTTAATGAAGGGGAAACAAGCGTTTCCGCACTCCAAGAAAAAATTAAAACGCTAGGCTATGACGTACTGAAAGAAGAAGTAGACTTAAATATAGTAGGAATGACGTGTGCAGCTTGTTCTGCTCGCATTGAAAAAGGACTTAATCGTATGGAGGGTGTACACAGCGCTACGGTTAATTTAGCTTTAGAAACAGGTAAAGTATCATTCGATCCTTCCGTTTTGTCATCAAATGATTTCATCAAGAAAATACAATCTCTTGGTTATAATGCTGAATATAAAAATGAACAAAATAGTGAAAAAGTAGATCATAAGAAAGCGGAAATTCACAAGAAGACGCGTCTATTCCTAATATCAGCGGTTCTTTCTCTGCCGCTCTTATGGACGATGGTTGCCCACTTCACATTTACTTCGTGGATGTATGTACCAGACTTTTTAATGAATCCTTTTGTCCAATGGGCATTAGCTACACCCGTACAGTTTTGGATAGGATGGATCTTTTATAAAGGTGCCTATTTTGCACTGCGCAATAAAAGTGCCAATATGGATGTCTTAGTTGCTTTAGGGACATCTGCTGCCTATTTTTATAGTGTGTATTTGGTTTTAACGAATTTGGAGCATGTGGGTACCCATAGTATTGGATTGTATTTTGAAACGAGTGCTATATTAATTACTTTAATTATCCTCGGAAAAGTATTTGAAGCACGTGCAAAGGGACGTACTTCGGATGCTATTCAAAAGTTAATGAAGCTACAGCCAAAGGTTGCCTTTGTAGAGAGAGATGGAATAACACAAGAAATTCCTATTGATGATGTCCAAATCGGAGACATTCTCATGATCAAACCAGGTTCTTCTATCCCGGTGGATGCAGAAGTTATTTCTGGTTATTCTGCTGTTGATGAATCGATGTTAACTGGTGAAAGCTTGCCAGTAGATAAAGCATCCGGTGACGATGTTTACTCAGCTACTTTAAATGCAAATGGAACATTGCGTGTGAAAGCTAAAAATATTGGAAAAGATACCGTACTCTCCAATATCATTCGTGTAGTTGAAGAAGCACAAGGATCCAAAGCACCTATACAACGACTAGCAGATCAAATTTCAAGTATCTTTGTTCCCATTGTGGTGGGTATTGCTGTACTTACTTTTATCGTTTGGTATTTCATCGTTTCTCCTGGTGATTTTGCCAACGCTTTAGAAAGCACCATCGCTGTTCTGGTCATTGCTTGCCCTTGCGCACTTGGCTTAGCAACGCCTACCTCTATTATGGCAGGGTCTGGTCGATCGGCAGAACTAGGGGTTTTGTTTAAAACAGCTGAAGCGATGGAAAATACTAAACATATTGACACAATTGTTTTAGATAAAACAGGGACAATCACAAATGGACGTCCTGAAGTGACTGAATTTGTGGTAGCTGAAGGGTTTGAACATAATCGGATAGTGTCACTAGCGGCGGCAGCAGAAAGTCAATCAGAACACCCCGTGGCAACAGCCATTACTGCATATGGTGATGATGAAAAACTTTCAGTTGAATCTTTTGAAGCTATCCCTGGACATGGTATACGAGCAGTAGTGGATGGTACAAATCTATTGATTGGTACACGGAAGTTATTAAATGAAGCGGATATAAGCTTTGATGAAACAGACGCAAGCGAATTAGAGTCTCAAGGTAAAACTGTTATGTTTATAGCTGCTGATGGAAAATATGCAGGGTTAATAGCCGTTGCAGACACCGTAAAAGACTCTTCAGCAGAAGCTATAGCTGAAATGAAAAAGCTAGGTTTACATGTTGTGATGTTAACGGGTGATCAAGAGCGAACGGCTCGTGCAATTGCAACACAAGTTGGAATCGATGAGGTATTTGCAGGTGTTTTGCCAACTGAAAAAGCCGATGTGGTTGCGAAATTAAAAGCAGAAGGTCGTCGAGTAGCAATGGCTGGGGATGGACTCAATGATGCGCCT
>JBFELW010000206.1:0-4737 GCA_041551995.1 Paenisporosarcina sp. | reverse complement strand
TGAAATCTTCCCGTCTTCCATTGGTACGTTAAAATCTACACGACAAAAAACACGTTTACCGGTTAAGTCTATCTGTTGCATGGTTTGTTTTTGTTTCATGAAGAATCTCCTCCTTCAGTAATTGTAAAGAGAACATCGTTGCACTTTTATGCTGTACGATGACGCCCTTTCTTATACTGTTTTACTAAAAAAATAAGGAACGGAGGGTATCTCCGTTCCTTTTACCCAACTCTATTATAGAGGTTGTCGTAAATATTCGCTATAAAAAATCGGATGCATAAAATCTATTTGTATTGTCTTATAAACCTTTTTGGTACATGTACAGCGCTAGGTCGATACAGCGTGTAGAATATCCCGTTTCATTGTCATACCATGCTAAAACTTTAACTAAGTTCTTGTCTAAAACCATTGTCGACAAGCCATCAACCGTTGAAGATGCTGGATTACCGTTATAGTCTCGTGATACTAATGGCAACTCATTATAATCTAAGAATCCTTTTAACTCATTTTCAGATGCTGCTTTAAAAGCACCGTTAACTTCTTCAATTGTTACATCTTTACCAAGTTCAACTACTAAATCAACCAATGAAACGTTTGGTGTTGGTACACGAACTGCCATACCGTCTAATTTCCCTTTTAACTCTGGAAGAACTTTTGCAACACTAGCCGCTGCTCCAGTCGTAGTTGGAATCATTGATTCAGTAGCTGCACGAGCTCGACGGTAGTCTTCATGTGGAAAATCTAAGATACGTTGATCGTTTGTGTACGAGTGAATGGTTGTCATCATTCCACGCTTGATTTCAAACTTTTCATGAAGTACTTTCGCAACAGGAGCTAAGCAATTTGTCGTACAAGAAGCATTTGAAACTACATGGTCCGATTCTTTGTTATATGTCTCATGGTTTACACCCATAACAAATGTTGGCATACCACTTTTACCTGGTGCAGAAACGATTACTTTTTTAGCACCTGCTTCTATATGCTTCCCTGCTGATTCAACATCACGGAAAATACCGGTACATTCAATGACAATATCAATTCCAAGGTCATTCCATGGCAAATCTGCCGGATCCTTCTCCGCATAAACACGAACTTTTTTGCCATCTACAATTATATTTTCATTATCAGAAGTTACTTCTTTATCATAGACTCCATGTACAGAATCATATTTAAGTAAATGAGATAACATTGCTGCATCTGATAAGTCATTAACTGCTACTATTTCTACATCTTGTTTCAACGCTTCCCGAAATACGATACGTCCGATACGTCCAAAACCATTAATTGCTATTTTTAAAGTCATTTACATTTCCTCCTAATTTTTCATTTCAAATGGCTCGGTTAATTTTTTCGCAGCTCCCTCATCGGTAATTAAAACCGTTTGAGGAGGTGCGTGCCTTAGGTAAGAACCAATCGAACTCGCTTTTGAGGAACCCCCAGCAACCGCTAATAAATGCTTGACACTTTCTAACTGTTTTAGTTGAATTCCAACTGTACGAATACGATGTACGGCTTTTCCTTCTTTATTGAAATAATATCCAAAAGCTTCACCAACCGCTCCAGCGTTCATGATTAAGTTGATTTCGTCCCGGTCTGAATTTCTACGCTTTGCCATTTCTAAAGCGTCACCAATACCATGAATAACGACAGATGTTTCGTCATATAAGTGAAGCATTTCTCTAATAACAGGTTCTTTCATCATGGCTGCATACGCTTCTTCACTTAAATGATCAGGTAAATAAAGTGTTTTATACATACCCTTCGTCGCCTGAGCAAATGAAGCCGCAATGGTGTTTGCTTGCAATTGTACTTCTTCACCAATTCCTCCACGTGCAGCTAAAAATGTTAATTCCTTATGCGTAACATATGTGGAAAGATATTCTGCTATTGAAGCAATCGTACTTCCACCAGTTACAGCTACAACATATTTAGGTTCAGTAAGATAATTAATATGTTTGGCCGCCACCTGAGCTAATAATTCTTTCGCTTGAGAATCCTCTTCGCTATCACCAGGAACGATTATGACATGCGCAATATTAAAGTCTCGCTGAATTTGAAGTTCGAGTTGTGTAAGACCAGACCATTCATGTACCAAATCCTTAAGTGTATGTAACACATCTTTTCCTTCATCTGTAATTTCCATTCCTGCAGTTCTAATTTTTATTAACCCAAGCTGTTTTAATAGTTCAGTTTCTTTTCTCGTTTCTCTTTCAGTCAATCGAACGAGATCGCTAAGTGTACGTCTTCCAATTTCACCAGCTAGTTGAATTGCCATTAAAATTTTGTACCTCTTTTGAAGAAGCAAAGTTATTTCAGGAACTAATTTTTGTTGAGCATTGAGTAAATCATTCATACGCATTCTCCTTACAGACATCAGGTTGGTCGTTTATTGTCCCGACTTTAAATATAATGTCCCGCCTAGTTAATTTTATTTTACCCTCAATTTTTGAAAATTGCAAACCGTAAACATGTAAAAATGTTTTATAAAAAAATCCATCGTCAAAATTTATAGCTTTTTGAAAACAAAAAAAGCGCTACTCATTTGTAAGCGCTTCTAACAAAGTAGGATAATCAATTCTTCCCTCTTGTATGACGATTCCTTCCCTTTCGATTACCGGAATTCGAATCACATATTTCTCGTGAATTCGATCGTTGTTTTCTATATTAATTTCTTCAATGTCAAGTTCTATATCTTCTGAAACTAATTGAATCATCAGTCGCGCCTCTTCACAAAGTGAGCAATTGGGACGTGTGTAAAACTGAATTTGCATGTTTAACTCTCCTTAAATCTTTTTCGTTTCGATGAACTAGGTATCCTTAATTTAGGTGAACACCTTCCTTGGGAACAGTTAAAGGTTCTCGTTTGTATGGTTAGTAATGGGTTTTCCTGTTGTTTATATTGAAGAAAGAGTTCTAGTTCTTGAGTGGAGTAATTGAGAGTTGCTAATGATTGACGCAAGGTCTGAGTTAACATTAATTTTCGAGTCTGCGTTTGTACTGCATCTCACTCATCTCCTTTCCACTAAGTATAATCGATGATTACCTATGGGTGAAAAGAAATCATATTCTAGAAAAAAAGTTGACTAAAAAATGGAGTGGCGATTAAGCCACTCCATACTAGTTTACCAACTACGACCTGCTCCTCCGCCTCCGGAAGAGCCGCCGCCACCTGAGCGGAAACCACCTCCACCACTTCCACGACCGAGACCACCACCAAATGAACCTGGCCCCATCATTGAAAATCCACGACGACGCCCACCAGAACCTGGTCCTCCACGATTTCTAAAAATCGAGAATAGAACAAAGATGATAATAATGATGATAATGGGTGAAAATCCACCTCCATCTTCACTACTTCCTTCAGCTGCTTCAGGGTTTACGGGCTCTCCGTCCCAATTATATTCTTTAGATACTTCCTCATAAAGAACTTTCATCGTGTTCATAATTGCTTGATCGGGAACTTCCTGTTTCATGTAGGGAACGGTAAAATCGTCTAATATTCGTCCTACCTTTCCATCGGGTAAGGCACCCTCTAACCCGTACCCAACTTCAACCCTCATATCCCGGTCGTCTATTGCGATGACAAGTAATACACCATTGTCCTTTTCCGCATCTCCTAGAGCATACTCTCTGAATGCTCTATTAGAAAAACTTTGAATGTCTTCCCCATCAAGTGTATCGATTGTAAGTACGGCTATTTGAGCACCAGTTGCATCATCTAAATTTCTTGAGAACTGATTAATTTCTGCAACTTGTTCTTTACTTAATAAATCCGCAAAGTCTTGAACATAAATATCACCAACGGGTTTTGGAATGGAAGCCGCTTGAATTATTGGCGCAAGCGTCAACAAAAAAAGAAGCGCCATTGTAATGAGAAGCGCGCCTTTCTTCATCATTCACCATCCCCTCCAAAGTCAACTGTTGGTGCCTCTTTTGCACCAGCATCTGCTTTAAAATATTCTTTTTCATCAAATCCAAAAATACCAGCTAGTAATGCACCAGGAAAACGTTTTACCGTTTTATTAAAATCAGCAACAACCGTATTATAATCTTGACGAGCAATTGATAAACGATTTTCGGTTCCAGCTAATTCATCCATTAATTGGCGGAAATTCGCATCTGATTTTAAGTCTGGATAATTTTCAACGACTACAAGTAACCTGCTTAATGAACCTGATAATTCATCATTGGCAGTTGCTTGTTCTTCAGGTGAACCTGCACCTGCTAATTTTGCACGAGCTTCAGTAACACTTGCAATCACTTCTTTTTCCTGTTTTGCAAAACCTTCTACTGTGTTTACTAAATTGGGAATCAAATCTAAACGACGTTGTAACTGATTCTCAACTTGTGCATATGCCTTATCTACATTTTCTTCTCCATTAACAAAACTGTTATAACTCGGAATTAATAATAAGGCTAAAACAACAAAAAATCCGACAATCACTAATATTGGAATAAATCCTTTTTTCATCTTCCTCACCTCTTGACTAGTATATTCAATAACTACCTTGTTTAAAGATCCCTGAAACCTAAATGAAATTCTACTCACTTTTTATACTAACTCAATTAAAAACTAAGAGAGCTTTATAAAAAAACAACCACAATGATGAAATAATCATTGTGGTTAAGTCGTTATTACTTTTTCAAGTCACTACGTTCGATAATATGGTCAATTAATCCATATTCTTTAGCACGTTCAGCCGTCATAAAGTTATCGCGATCTGTATCTTTTGCGAT
>JBFELW010000205.1:0-4744 GCA_041551995.1 Paenisporosarcina sp. | reverse complement strand
TGTAAAATAAGACCAGATGTATCAAACTTATTGTCATTTTATTTTCATGTACCTTCGCCCTCGCAGCCAAGGGTTACGAGATACCCCTTCCAAATGAATCGGAGGAATAAAATGAAACATATAAATCCATACAACTGCTGCATTTATTTTACACAATCTTCATTGTATCTAGAATAATCGACTATGTCAAGAATTTATCTTGACTGACATAGAGTTTTATATAGAAGAGAAATGATTTATAGATTACCATATATTTTACTTTGTGATAGTCAAATAGACACAATATATGTATAATTATAAATAGTTAAATTAGTACGTAAGGTGGAAACCAATCATAATAAAAATAGGTGATTACATGTTAAAGCATGCTGATACAATTGTTTTTATCAAATCTGAAATTTTAGATATATGGAACGAGAACGGAATGAAATCTGTACAGATTTCAAATTGGTTTTACTTGTTCAATCAATTATTAGAAAAGTATTTCAGAATAACAGAAAGTCAATTTATGTTATACGATATGGCTGGTTTTATTCCTTTGAATTTTAATCATTCAATCGGAAAAAAAACTCCTTTACCGTGGCCACAAGTCATACATTTATTTCAAGGTAAATGTGCTTCCAATTGGACAATTAGTCATGAGTCAATTGGTAAGTCTATGGATTCGGCTGTCTTATTTCAAACGAGTGACGGTAACCCGCAAGGGCTATTACTAGTCAAAAAGACAGATGAATGGACATCTTTTGCAAATTCTAAAGATATAGATGAATTTTCTTCAATTGTAACCTACTTGGTAAGCAATATTAAAAAGCAAATATTTATTGCTCAACAAGAAGAGCAATATCGAGAACTCTTTAATGTGACGGAAATGTTTCATTCAACTATGGATATTGATCGGATACTCGAAGGTGTCCTTCTTGCTATGACAAATGCTTTTCCTAACCTACAAACTGATTTAGTTCTGTCAAATGATCAAGACCATCAAACGCATATTCCTTTTAAATTATTTGATTACCAATCGGAAAGATCGTCAGCAGTAGAAGCATTTGTTTCTGGCGAAATGACGACCGAATTAGCACAAGATTTAAATTGTCAATTACTCAATGTCCCTATTAAAGGTAGACAAGGAATATATGGAATACTACAAGTGAAAACACCAAATGAATTTATGTTTTCAAATCGTCAAAAAGGCTTTATACGTATGCTAGCAAATACGTCTGGTAATGCTTTAGAAAATGCAAAACTATATCATCAGTCTCATCAATTAATCGCAGACTTACAACTTATAAATGAAACATCCCATAAACTAGATATGAATTTAAACTTAGAAGACATGCTTCAATTTTTGCAGAAGCAGTTAATAAAGTCATTTCAACCAATGGAGACCTGTTTTGTCTTCATAAAAGATAAGGAGTTAGAAGTTACCTCATCTAGCTCTGATTTTTTATCAACATCCTTAGGCAAATCCTATATTAACTATACGCATAAACACTTTAAAGTTTCTGTCGATCCTTTGTTTATTGCGGATTTCGAAAAAAATACTGGTGAGTCTGTTCCATTCCAGTCATTAATGGCTGTACCTATGTACGATCAACAGACTTTAACAGGGTTTTGTATAGCTTTGCACCAAGACTCTTATTTCTTTTCGTTTGATAGTTTTAAATTAATGCAATCTTTGATTCATCATTGTACACTGGCTATTTCCAATTCGAAGTTACGTGGGAAGATGCAAGAAATGGTAGATCATGATCATCTAACGAAGCTATATACTCGGGGTTACTTGGATCGGTTTGTTGAAAAGTCTATTAATGAAGATCAACTAGGTGTTTTCATCCTATTGGACATTGATAATTTCAAACATGTAAACGATACATTTGGCCATCAGGTGGGGGATAAGGTTTTAGTTCAAATTGCTAAGCTCCTTGAAACCGTTACTAATGGAAAAGGAATTGGAGCTAGATGGGGTGGGGAAGAGTTAGCTGTCTATTTACCTAGTGTTAATCTAGTAGAGGGAGAAAGAATAGGACTTGCTTTGGTTGATATGGTTCCTAAAATGACCAATCCTTCAGTAACGATTTCTTCTGGGCTTGCAACTTGGAGTCATCCAAATCCAGTATCTTTCCATGAATTGTTCCACTCTGCAGATACAGCGTTATATAAAGCAAAAAATAATGGAAAAAACCAATTATGTATTGATGATGTACACGTCTCTTCATAGAGGCGTGTATTTTATTTGAGCACTTTTGTTTATATAGGCTTTTGCCTGTTCAAAATTAATTGAATCGAGTAGAATGGAATTGAATGACATGAAAGCGTTTACATAAAAAAGGGGTGCTTCAAATGAAGAAAAAAAGAGTTAGGAAAGAGACATCTATTATTCATACTGGATATGATTCTTCAATTCATCATGATAGTTTAACCGTACCACTTTATCAAACGTCAACATTTGCCTTTAACTCTGCCGAAGAGGGTGAACGCAGGTTTGCCGGAGAAGAATCAGGAAACATCTATTCCCGCTTAGGAAATCCAACAGTTCGCGTACTAGAAGAGCGGATGGCAGAGTTAGAAAACGGAAGTAGTGCATTGGCCTTTGGATCGGGGATGGCTGCTGTTAGTGCGGCCCTAATCCATGTTACAAAGACAGGGGATCATATCCTTTGTTCTAGAGGGATTTATGGGTGTACATTTAGTTTACTCGAGATGATGAAAGAAAAATATAATATTAATCATACTTTCCATTCACTGTCTTCAGAAGAAGAAATTGAATCAGCACTTCTTCCTGAAACGGTATGTATCTATGTAGAAACACCAATTAATCCAACGATGGAGATTGTAGATT
This sequence comes from Paenisporosarcina sp., assembly GCA_041551995.1. GTDB lineage: Bacteria > Bacillota > Bacilli > Bacillales_A > Planococcaceae > Paenisporosarcina. Next base: position 1,905 of record JBFELW010000205.1, on the reverse strand, counting down.
TAGAGCTTGTTATAAAAGTTGCTAAAAAACATGGGTTACAAGTCATTGTGGATAACACATTTTCTTCACCGTATATACAAAACCCTCTCGATTTGGGAGCTGATTTTGTTTTACACAGCGCTACAAAATATATCAATGGTCATGGTGATGTTATTGCAGGATTGTTGGTCGGGCATGATGAAGAGGATATGATGAAGTTACGAATGACAGTGCAAAAAGATGTCGGAGGTATTATTTCTCCATTTGATGCATGGTTAATACTTAGAGGATTAAAAACCTTACACGTAAGAATGGATCGTCATACAGATAATGCTGTTAAGTTGTTAGCGTATTTAAAGTCAGAAAGACAAGTTAATGATATTTTCTATCCTTTTGATACGGACCACCCACAATATGATATAGCGAAGAGACAAATGAAGGCTGGTGGTGGTTTGATATCATTCACTATCAAAGGTGGTAAAGAAGAGGCGCAGTATTTCATGAATTCACTGTCACTCATTAAAATTGCTGTAAGTTTAGGGGATGCAGAAACGTTAATTCAACATCCTGCCACGATGACACATTCCGTCATTCCTGAATTAGATCGAGAAGAAATGGGTATCTCTCAGTCGTTATTACGTGTATCTGTTGGTTTAGAAAATGTAGAGGACTTAATTGCGGACATGCAACAGGCTTTTACAAAAATGAAATCAAAGTTCGCAGAAGTTTCTCAACACTAAAAAAGAAGGGGGTGATTAATCACCTCCTTCTTCTTACATTAAGTTTTTCAAATTCGACCTTGGAAAGCTAGCAAATTAACCTTTTAGTCAAAGTTGAAACTAGAAATCAAATATGTTTAAGTAAGATTTGAACAAAATTTTCTAACCCCTCGTGATCATTTTCTCCAAAACGATCTTTCTCGGGGCTATCAATATCAAGCACACCTATTACTTCATCATTTTTAATAAGGGGAACTACGATTTCGGATTGGGATCTAGCATCACATGCGATATGTCCTGGAAATGCATGAACATCAGGCACGATTATCGTTTCTTTATTAGCAACGGACGTTCCGCAGACGCCACGTCCAACAGGTATACGTACACAAGCAGGAAAGCCCTGGAATGGACCTAGTACAAGCTCTCCATCGACCATTAAATAAAAACCAACCCAATTGATACGTTCGAAAAATTGGTTCAATAAAGCTGAAGCATTACTTAGATTTGCTACTGTATTGTGCTCACCTTCTAATAACGCATCTAATTGTTTGCCTAACATGATATATTGTTCCTTTGAATTTCCTGAATAAAGTGTTTGTGTAAACATTTTCTTTCACCTCTTTTATTAAGTAGCCATCAAGTTTTTTAAAAATTAAAATCAAGAGTTAAAGCAGTATCTTTTACTTTTTAAAAGTATATATGTCTTCATAATATTGATGCAAGTCATTAGCACAATGCGCATCAGAACCAAAAACAATTGGGATTCCGATTTCTTCTGCGTAAGTAGCATAAGAAGTTGGCGGATACGGTTCTAAACAATATTTTTTGGCAAGTCCTGCACTGTTAAAATCTAGTTGATAATGCTGGTCATGAATGTCGTTCAATGTGCGGATAATTAAGTCGTGATCATCTATTTTTTCATCGAATGTACGCTGGAATTTATGTATTAGTGTAGGATGACCTATTCGAATTGGTTTATATGTTCCTAAATTGGAATAAATCGATTTTCGAACTGTATCATAATAAAGCTGGTACACTGCTTTTAAAGCACCAACACGCTCTACAAACGTGGTAAAGGAGTCAGGGGAGTAATCAATACATTCAAAATTTTCGTCAAATAGAAGGAAATGAACAGATAATATAGAATCATCAAGGTATGGACCAATTTTATCTAATAAGTGTTTACTTTCTTTTTCATAGCCCTCTA
>JBFELW010000204.1:0-4750 GCA_041551995.1 Paenisporosarcina sp. | reverse complement strand
TTGGAGCAATTTGGGACATAATCTCAAGCTTTCCACCGTATGCACCAACAGGAAGACCACCACCAATTACTTTTCCAAGACATGTTAAATCCGGGATGACATTGAAATGACCTTGTGCACAATTAAACCCTACTCGGAATCCAGTCATTACTTCATCAAATATTAAGACTGTTCCATTACTCGTACATAATTCACGTAAACCTTCTAAGAATCCAGGTTCTGGACCGACAACACCCATGTTCCCTGCAACTGGTTCTACAATAATCGCTGCTAAGTCATCACCATGTTGTTCAAATACCACACGCACGCTTTCTAAGTCGTTATAAGCTACCGTAAGGGTATTTTTCGCAATTGATTCAGGAACTCCTGGACTATCGGGTAAACCTAGTGTAGCTACGCCAGAACCCGCTTTAATTAGCAAGCTATCGCCATGCCCATGATAACAACCTTCGAACTTAAGGATTTTATCCCGACCTGTATATCCACGAGCTGCACGAAGCGCACTCATAGTTGCTTCAGTACCAGAAGAAACCATACGCACCATTTCGATTGATGGCACTCGTTCCATTACAAGGTTAGCTAACTTATTTTCAATCAGAGTTGGCGCACCGAAACTAGTTCCTGATTCAGCAACTTTTTGAATGGCTGTAACCACATCTGGATGTGAGTGTCCTAAAATAAGTGGCCCCCATGACAAAACGTAATCAATATAGGAATTGCCATCAATATCAGTAATTTTAGAGCCCTTGCCACTTTCCATAAAAATCGGATCCATGTCAACTGATTTAAAAGCACGAACGGGACTATTAACTCCCCCTGGCATTAAATGAATAGCTTCTGCAAAAGCTTTTTTTGAATTATCATATGAACGACTCATTTATTTCTCCTCCAACCATCGAGCTGCATCTTTTGCATGATAGGTCATAATTAAATCTGCACCTGCACGCTTCATGCTCGTTAATGTTTCTAATACAATTTTCTTCTCATCAATCCAACCATTCTGAGCTGCTGCTTTTACCATGGCATACTCTCCACTTACATTGTAAGCGACAACTGGTAGATCAAAGTTGTTTTTCACATCACGAACGATGTCCAAGTAAGAAAGAGCTGGTTTAACAATTAGAAAGTCTGCACCCTCTTCAACATCAGATGCTGCTTCACGAATGGCTTCATTTCGGTTGGCATAGTCCATTTGATAAGACTTACGATCCCCAAATTGTGGTGTGCTATTCGCTGCATCACGGAATGGGCCATAGTATGCCGAAGCATATTTCACTGCATATGACATGATGGGAATATGTTCAAAGCCAGCTTCATCTAAACCATACCGTATTGCTGCCACAAAACCGTCCATCATATTCGATGGTGCTATAATATCTGCTCCTGCCTTCGCTTGAGCTATTGCCGTACGAGCTAGTAAATCGAGTGTAGGATCATTTAACACTTGACCATTTTCAATAAGGCCACAGTGACCGTGATCTGTATACTCGCATAAACAAGTATCCGCAATAACCACAAGTTCTGGATAACGCTGTTTTATAGACCGGATAGCTTCTTGCACAATCCCATGATCGTGATAAGCTCCAGACCCCTCAGAATCTTTGTCAACTGGAATTCCGAACAAAATGACAGATGGAATTCCTAATGAAACAACTTCATCTATTTCTGTTTCTAAATGATCTAATGATAATTGATAGACACCCGGCATTGAAGCAATGGGATGTCTAATATTCTTTCCTTCTGCAACAAAAATCGGATAAATTAAATCATTTGTATGTAAAGTAGTCTCGCGTACCATCGCACGTAACGTTTCACTGTTCCGCAAACGACGGTGTCTAGTAAATTGAAGTTCATTCATTAAAGTCATCCTTCCTTTTCACAATTTCTTGAATGAGTGCTATCCAAGTGTATGTTGTCGGTTGAACATGAACTGGTGCACCATAGTTTTTTAAAGTAGTTGCTGTTACATGACCTATCGCTGCAATTTGCAAGGTATTCCAACCCCTTTTTGATGCAATCTCACGCGCGAATATTTTAACAGCTGAAGGACTTGCAAAGGCAATATAGACATTTGGATGCTGTTCAATATAAGTAGACAAGCGTATTGAATTGTCCAGATTTGGAAGCGTTTCATAAACTGTCCATTCATCTACGTGTTGACTTAGTCCATCTTTTATTGTTGCTTTTGCAAGAGAACCTTTGACAAACAAACAAGTCTCTTTAGGTTTTAAGACTTTTGAGAACTGTAGAACGAATACATCGGCACTAAAGATGGTTGGGACAAATGAAACGTTCAATCCAACTTCTTCTAATGCTTGTGCGGTGCTAGTTCCAACTACAGCAATGTTCATGTTTATGTCTTCCATTTGTATGTTATATCTATTTAATTTTTGCAAAAAATACGATACAGCGTTTTGGCTGGTAAAGATTACCCAGTCATAAGTGGAAAGCATTCTTAAAAAAATCAGGTCTTGAGAGGATAAGACTTCCTGTGTTTGAATGAGTGGAAAAACCTTAACTTTCCCACCTAAACGTTCCACTTCAAGTAACGCTTCGTTAGACCTTGGTTGACCTGTAAAGACAATTGTTTGTCCTTGCAAATCAGCTTTGTTAGACATTTAACTCTGCTCTTACCTTTTGAATTAAGTCATAGGCACCTTGTTCACTCAAGACTTTCGCCACTTTGTTTCCAGCTAACTCAGGATTTACATTTGACGAAGAATCTTTAAATACTTGCTCAGCATCTGGAGATAAAACAAGTCCTGTAAAGTCAACTTGATCGCCTGTAATTGTTGCATATCCAGCAATAGGTACTTGGCACCCACCGTCCATAGCGTGTAAAAAAGCTCGTTCAGCGTGAACGGCTTTCCATGTATCTTCATGAGTCAGTTTTTTAAATTCATTTAACAATTCTTGATCGTCTTCTCTACATTCAATGGCTAAAGCACCTTGACCAACTGCCGGTAAACATATATCTATAGCCAAGAATTCCGTTACTACATCCTCGCTCCAACCAAGACGTTTTAAGCCAGCTGCCGCTAAAATAATCGCATCGAATTCATCTGTTTCAAGTTTAGCTAAACGAGTGTCCACATTTCCACGAATCCATTTGATTTCGATATCCGGTCGAAGTAATAATAACTGTGCTCCTCGACGTAAACTACTTGTTCCTACAACCGCTCCGACTGGTAACTCCATAAATTTCACATGATCTGTTGATATAAAAGCATCACGAGCATCTTCTCTTGGTGGAATACAGCCAATTACTAACCCTTCTGGTAATTCAGAAGGCATATCTTTCATGCTATGAACTGCAAAATCAATCTCTTTGTCGTATAGAGCTTGTTCAATTTCTTTAACGAACAAACCTTTACCTCCCACTTTCGAAAGTTGGACATCAACGATTTTATCGCCTTTTGTAACAATCTCTTTCACTTCAAATTCAAATGGTGCGCCAGCTTGTTTCATTTGATCAATAAACCAGTTGGTTTGTGTTAGGGCTAATTTACTTCTTCTAGAACCCACAATAATTTTTCTCATAGTCATGACTTCCTTTCTTTTATAAAATCGCTTTAATCGCCGGGGTTTGCTTTAGAAAACTGCTTCAAGAAGTAGTTTTCTTAACTTTAATTGTCGAAATACCACTTTATCTATACGTCTATTTAACAATTAGTTTAATACCAGAAATGAAACTCAGATAATCGACTTCCTAAAAAGAAATTCACTAACACGAGGAGGAATGCATAAACATGACCCCAGGCATAATTGGTTCCGTGAAGAGTTCCACTTTGACGTCGATACAATAAATAGCCATATACAAATAATAAAATAAATGAACCAAAAATCTTTACATCTATAAGTGAAAATTCAAGGAGCGATACATAGGCCCACTGAAGTCCCAGAATCAAGCTAATAAGTAGAAAAGGGACACCTGTAACGATTGAAATCGTCATGCCTTTTTCCGTTTGATCAAGAGAAGGCAGTTTACTAAACTGCTTCGTCCATTTTCTCTTCTTTAATAAACGATATAAAATTTGATACAACGTTGAAAATACAAAAGATAAAGAGAATGCTACATACGACAGTATGGCAAAAGTTATATGAATAAATAACAACTCAGAAATTAAAGCTTCCCCTACTGGTGATTGTTCGATTTGAACAGGAGCGAAAGTATGGATGGTAATAAAAATAAAGCCAATTACATTCAAGAAAAATACAGGTACCATAACTCGATATGTAAGATGAAGAACAATAGACAAAGAAATTAATAACCAAGCATAAAAGTAAATGCCTTCAAACAGTGTTAATATCGGAAATCGCTTTGTTTCGATAATGTATAAAGCCAAAAAAATCGATTGCAATAACCAAACAGTTCCTAATAACCAAAATGCTATGCGGTGAGCTTTTGAATCTTTATCTAAATAATCGATGAAGTAAAATACAAGACTAATGGCATAGAGGATTACCATTCCTTCATGCAGCCTTGCCATGGTTAAATCCGCCACTATCTTACCCCTTTTCTTTTAAGACGTAAAAAAGCGTTTTCGCATGTATAGTTTACCATACAGATACGAAAACGCCTCCTAACTCGATTTAATATGAATACCCTGGTTTTACAACTTGCATTGAATCCTCAACATCTACTATCTGTTTTTTTGATGCCATCATTTGACGTTCTTTTTCTTGCTCGACTTCCTCTTCAATTCCAAAGATTTGTTGGAACAATTGTAATTGAACATGAGCATTTGGT
>JBFELW010000203.1:0-4750 GCA_041551995.1 Paenisporosarcina sp. | reverse complement strand
GAAAGTGAAGGTAAAGCTTTTAGACAACAAAAAAAGCCCTCAATCCCCTTGGAAAGGGACGAGAGCTACCCGCGTTGCCACCCTGATTGATTTGTCCATACGAACAAATCCACTTGTCTCATAACGGCTTTTCAACCGGCTGCAACTTACTATTTGTTCAGTCGCGCAACTCCAGGACGGATTCACAAGTGTTTTTACCGGCTTGCACCACCCGCCGGCTCTCTAAGAAAAACAGAGCTTGTTACTACTTCCCATCATCGTTTCATATGTGAAATTAAACATACTTTACTACATGATGCGATATTTCGCAAGTCGTCAGTTCATTAAAAGTAATATAAATTAATTAACTCCCACTGCTGTGAAAGCTTCTTTTACGCTTGAAACTTCGGCACTGCTAGCTCCGTATAAATCTGTAGCTGCTTGAATCGTAGCCACTCGGTACTGGCTAAATGTGGAGTTCGGTGTTAAATATTGAGTCAATGTACGGAAGAAAATATCACCTGTTTTATCGTTTCCAATTCCTGATACAGTAACACCGTAATGTGTTCCACCGTTAGCCAACAAAAATGCTGCTTTATTGCTGATTCCGCTATTCCAATGAACTCCACCATTATCAGATGTTCCTATATACCGATTGGAATAATGATCAGGATCACCATTTAATGTTGGATCCTCCATTGAACGTAAAGCATCTCCCGCTGTATTTGGCGTATAAATATCTTCTCCAACTAACCAGTCTGGATTATTATTAAAATGATACTCTACTAATGTCCCAAAAATATCAGACATCGATTCATTAATTGCACCTGATTCATTTTGATAGACAAGATCTGCCGTTGTGTCTGTTACTGCATGAGTTAACTCGTGGGCAATAACATCAAGTGCTCCAGATAATGGAATGAATGTTGTTCCATCTCCATCACCATAAACCATTTGAGAACCACTCCAAAACGCATTATTGTAACTACGTCCGTAATGAACAGTTGAAACTAATTTTGCACCATTACCATCGTAACTGTTACGATTGTGAACATTTTTATAATAATCGTATGTTTGAGCAGCATAAGCATGCGCATCAACAGCTGCTCCATCGTAAGCTGCATTTAGTTCGTTATCTGCATCTAACCACAAGGATCCTGGTGTTCTTGTACGATTTGCAGCATCATAAGTATATATTCCATCTCCTCGAGTCCGGTCTAAAAGGTATGATCCATCACTATTCGTTAGGGTATTGAAGGATTTAGTATCTCCTAAAACCCCTATACCAGTACCGATGGTATCAGTTCCAGAAATTCCTGTCGTCGGTTTTGCTTCATGAATTTGATTATATGACGCTAACACTTCACCCGTTTGTGCATCGATAAAATATTGGTAATTACCTGGTTCTGGATATAAGAATTCAAATTCCATTGCAAAAGCAAATTTAGCTTGTCCATCTTTTAAGTAGATTACAAATTCCGGAGTTGCTGGACGTTCAAGTTCTACAGATTGATCAAATCTTGTTTCTAAATCTTGAGTCGCTATATCAAGAGCATCTGTACGATTTATTTTTGCTCCATTTTTTAGTGATTGCTTTTTATTTAATTCAGGTGCAACTTCACCTGAAACTGCTGTTAAAACTCCATCTTGATCAACATGAGCTATAATAATAGAGCCAAAAACAGGCACACCTTTATAAATTTGTTGTAGTTTTAGTTGAGTAAAGCCTAGTTCATCTTTCGATTCACTTATTACTCTGAAACTAGAAAATGGCTCATTACTAAATTTATAAAGTCCTTTTTTTTCCGCTAAATAATTAAACACCACTTCTTTTGCTGCTTTTTCCGTTGGAGCAGTTAGCTTACCAGATATAAAATGAGGTGCTTTGCTCTTTTGATTTACATGCACAGTTTCGGAAATACCGTTACCTGGTGCTGCGTAAACCGGTGCCATTGCTGCTGAGAATGCTACAGTTGCTGCCAAACTAAGACTCATTAACTTCTTCTTATTCACTCAACTTCACTCCTTAATTTCTGAAAGTTCCGATTACTTTATCGGTATCTAGTATATTATCTTTTTTACTATTCAGAATATATAGGAAACTGTATGTGTTTTTAATTGGTTATTATCGTGTGAAACCTCCTGCTCACTTTTTCCAATTCCCTCAGAAATCCTAAAGGAACTATATATCTACTTTTTCTATTTGTATCAAAAGGCTTAATAAAATAGTAGTTTTAGGGGTTAATGTAATTTAACACATGATAGATGCTCATTTTTTTATACAAATAAAAAAACCTGTACAAAGACAGGTTTTAATCTTTTTTCACATTCTGTTTTATAAAATCTTCTACTAACTTTACAAAGTAAGCAGTTACACGATGATCTTCAGTTAGTTCTGGATGGAAGGAACAACCTAGAAACTGTCCATCTTGAGCCATTACTATACGATCTTCATGCTTACTTAAAATAACTGTTGAAGGTCCAACATCAGTAATATGTGGTGCTCTATTAAAAACGGCTGGATAATCGGCTGCAACATTTTCAATCGATAAGTTAGCTTCAAAACTATCGACTTGTCGACCGAACGAGTTTCGTTCAACTTTTACATCCATTACACCTAAATGTGGTTGGTCGTATCCAACAAGTGAATTTGCTAACAAAATTAACCCTGCACAAGTACCAAACATTGGATGACCGGCTTTAGCGAATTCTCTTAGTGGCTCCATCATGTCATACAAATCAAGAAGTCGACGCATTGTTGTACTTTCACCACCCGGCAATATAAGGCCGTCAATATGAGCTAAATCATCTGCACGCTTGACTACTACCGCTTGAGCTCCGCTCGCTTCTATAGATTTAATATGTTCACGAACTGCACCTTGCAAAGCTAAAACACCTATTTTCACCATCTTATAATACTCGATCCTGCATACGATCTTTGGCTTCTAGACGAGAAATTTCAATACCCTTCATCGGTATTCCAAGGTCTTTTGAAATTTCAACAAGTAATTTATAGTCTTGATAGTGAGTTGTTGCTTCAACAATTGCACGTGCAAATTTAGCTGGATTATCTGATTTAAAGATACCTGACCCTACAAATACACCATCTGCTCCAAGCTCCATCATTAATGCTGCGTCAGCTGGCGTTGCAACTCCACCTGCTGCAAAATTCACCACAGGTAAACGACCTAAACGCTTAATCTCAAGTAACACATGATAAGGTGCTCCTAAGATTTTTGCTTCTGTCATTAACTCATCATCATTCATATGAATAACCTTACGAACCTGAGCATGTAATTTACGTAAATGGCGCACCGCTTCTACAACATTACCCGTGCCTGGCTCACCCTTCGTTCGAAGCATAGACGCTCCTTCACCAATACGACGAGCAGCTTCACCTAAATCTTTATTTCCACATACAAAAGGAACCGTAAACTGACTTTTAATCAAGTGATATTCTTCATCTGCGGGAGTTAATACTTCAGATTCATCGATATAGTCTACACCCATTGCTTCTAACATACGTGCTTCTGAGATATGACCAATTCGTACTTTTGCCATAACTGGAATCGTTACTGCCTTCATAACCTCTTCTGTAATACGAGGATCAGCCATACGCGCTACACCACCTGCTGCACGAATGTCAGAAGGTACGCGTTCTAAAGCCATTACTGCTACCGCTCCAGCTGCTTCAGCTATACGTGCTTGTTCAGCATTGATAACGTCCATGATGACGCCACCCTTTTGCATTTCTGCCATACCACGTTTAACGCGGTCTGTACCTGTTAAATTTTGAGTCATTATATAACCTCCATTCATCTATGTTTTTTAGTATACTAAAGTATGACCATAAGGAAAGTGTCAGTTACTTATGAATTAGCATGGTCAGATTGGGTGTGTTTAAATGGATATTTGGTTAATTCAACTTGATAAATCCTCTCAAATTCCTTTATATAATCAGCTTTATCTTAAAATGAAAGAAGCAATTATACGAGGTGATTTAGAGGTTGGAACAAAACTACCTTCAAAACGGAAATTGGCAGAGTTTCTATCCATCAGCCAAACCACTATTGAACTTTCATATGCCCAACTTATGGCAGAAGGATTTATTACTTCTATTCCCAGACGAGGTTATTTCGTAGAACAAGTAGAGGAACTCGCCTATGTAGAACAAAAACGTAGTTATTCTGATGAGCTAGAATCAGTAAAGCCAATTTATCAAATCGATTTTCATTCTGGTAAGATTGATACCTCTGCTTTTCCATTCAATCAATGGAGAAAGTATGCAAAAGACGTACTCGATGAATCTTCACATGATTTATTACTATTAGGACATCCTCAAGGTGATTTAGAGCTTAGACAAGAGATTGCAAGCTATCTATACTCTTCTCGAGGTGTTAGGTGTACACCTCAGCAAATTATACTAGGATCAGGTACAGAACAACTGATGCCGTTGCTTATTGGATTGTTAGGCAAACAGGCCTCGTATGCCATAGAAAACCCTGGTTATCCATTAACTCATCACATATTCGCTAATCACGAAAGAGAAGTAATTCCTATACCTGTTGACGAAGATGGGATGAACATCAGTGAATTAGAGAAAAGTGAGGCCACTATTGCTTATGTCACACCTTCTCATCAATTTCCTACAGGTGCCATATTATCTGCTTCTAGGCGCGTCCAATTATTAAATTGGGCTTTTGCTAAAGAAGGTCGTTATATTGTGGAAGATGATTATGATAGTGAATTTCGCTATATCGGAAAACCGATT
>JBFELW010000202.1:0-4755 GCA_041551995.1 Paenisporosarcina sp. | reverse complement strand
TTGGCTAATGAACCGAGTTATTCCATATTATTTAGTTTGTGAAAAATTTAACGCTCAAAACGAGAGGTTTATCGCTCAAACTGGGGATTTAACGCTCAAACTAGAGATTTATCGCTCAGTCTAAACATTTTATCGCTCAAACACGTCTCACCGCCTAGTTAACTCATTGAAACCTAACCATAGGCATATAGACATCTTCAACAGTAAAGAGCCAAGCAACGAAGTGGAATGGCTCCTATTTAGGGAAAGTATTTCCGCATGAGTTAATTAAATTTTCTCTAGAAGTAACAATCATTCTACCGTCCTCAATAAAAGTAAATTAAATCTTGATACCTCTATTATTTTGTTCAAAAAGGTGTAAGATAGTTTTATGAAATCAGGAAGGTGATGTTTTCCGAATGAATTGGTATGAAGAGGCTAAAAAAAGACAAAGTGAGTTAATATCAGATTTACAACAACTCATTCAAATACCGAGTGTATTAGATGAGTCACAGTCGGCAACTGACTATCCGTTTGGTCCTGAACCATATAAAGCATTAAAGTGGTTATTAGAACAAGGAAAACAAGAGGGCATGATTGTAAAAGATGTACATCATATTGCAGGTCATATTGAAATGGGAGAAGGCGAAGAGCTTCTAGGAATATTAGGTCATGTGGACGTTGTGCCTGCCGGAAAAGGATGGACTTACCCTCCGTTTGAAGGAAGAATTGTTGGTAATAAATTATACGGTCGAGGTGCCATAGATGACAAAGGCCCAACAATGGCAGCTTGGCTAGCGATGAAAATGGTGAAAGATGCAGGAATTCGACTAGACAAAAGAGTGCGTTTGATTATTGGAACGGATGAAGAAAGTGGATTTCGGTGTGTGAAACAGTACTTTAAAGAAGAAGAAATGCCTGGAATTGGGTTCGCTCCAGATGCGGATTTTCCGATTATAAACGCTGAGAAAGGTATTTCTACTCTTCGATTTTCTTACCAAAATAACTCGTCAGAAATGGAAGAGTTGGTTTCGTTTAAAGCTGGTGAACGTACAAATATGGTACCAGATTTAGCAAAAGCAGTTGTTCAAATGAATCATACGAATCTACATGAGAAATTTGAACAATTCTTAGAGAAATATAAATTAGAAGGATCCTACCAAATAGAAAAAAATGAAACACACTTAATTGTCGAAGGGAAATCAGCACATGCGATGGAACCCAATGACGGAATCAATGCTCCTGTGTACCTTGCAAGATTTTTAAACAAGTACATTAGTTCAAGTGATTCTAAGAAATTCTTAACGTTTATTGAGACATCGTTTTGGGAAGATACAAGAGGAACAGCATTAGGTTTAGCGTTTTCTGACGAAATGTCAGGAGAAACCACATTAAATGCTGGAATTATTTCATACGAAAGAAATTCAGGTGGTTTTATTGATGTGAGTTTAAGGTACGCTGTTAGTTATCCTTTTGAAGAAAAAATTACTTCTTGCCAACTGAAACTACAGAAATCAAAGTTAGTGTTAGATGTCGTTTCAAATTCGACACCTCATTATGTGGATGAACAAGAAGAGTTAATTCAAAGTTTAAAAAGAGTGTACGAACGACAAACAGGATCACCAGCAACTCTGCTTGCAATTGGTGGAGGTACTTATGCGCGTGTTTTGAAAAAAGGGGTTGCGTTTGGCATGTTATTCCCAGGTGAAAAAGATGTCGCCCATCAAATCGATGAGTTTGTCGACATTGAAAACTTAGTTAAGTCTGCGGCTATTTACGCGGATGCCATATGTGAGTTGGCTGAAAAAAAACAGTAGAAAGAAGGACGTAATATGTCTTGGATTTTATGGAACAATCAATTAGTAAAAGACGAAGGAATTGTCATTTCAAAAGAAGATCGAGGATATCAATTTGGTGATGGTATTTATGAAGTGATTCGTGTTTATGATGGATCCATGTTCACCGCTAAAGAACATATCGACCGTTTATACGAAAGTGCAGATAAGATCAAACTGGTTATCCCTCATACAAAAGATGCGTTTCATAAATTTATGTATGATTTAATCGAGGCAAATGAATTGAATACAGGTTATGTATATGTCCAAATTACACGTGGTGCTTCGACAAGACAACATCATTTTCCCGCAATGAGTATAGAGCCTATAATTACAGCTTACACAAATATAATGGAGCGCCCTACTACACAAATGGCAAAAGGTGTAGCTGTGAAAACAGTAGAGGATATTCGTTGGTTACGATGCGATATTAAAAGTTTAAATTTACTAGGGAATGTATTAGCAAAACAAGAAGCACAAGAAGCAGGTTGCTTTGAAGCTTTATTACATCGAGGTGATGTTATTACAGAAGGATCATCTTCCAATATGTATGGGATTAAAAATGGTGTCATGTATACACATCCGTCTACAAACTTGATATTAAATGGAATTACGCGTCGTGTGATTCTAAGTTGTTGTGAAGATATTGGGTTACCTGTTGTGGAAAGTGCGATGTCTTTGGAACAGGTTTTTGATAATGATGAATTCTTTTTGACTTCGACAACTTCAGAAGTTATGCCAATTACAATGATAAACAAAAAACAAATAGGTACCGGATTACCAGGAGAGTGGACTAAAAAATTACAAGTTGCCTTTGAAGCAAAAGTTAAGAAAGCGGTCCGCGCTTAAAGAAACATCACTCTACTCAGGTAGAGTGATGTTTTTTTACTATTTTTTTTGGATAGTGTCCTGTAAACTTAGGATAATAAAAGGGGCGGTGATGAATTCATGATGCAACATTATTTTGTAGGTATTCAAGTTCCCGGAAAAGAAGCAGAAATATTAAACCAAATGAAAAATTCAATGGAATTGGATAAGACGCACAAAATTCCCGTATCTCCTGAAAATATGCACATTACTCTATTGTTTCTAGGAGCACTAGACAAAGAAGTGCTTGCTAAACTTATAAGCCAGATGGAGAAAGTAGCGCCTAAGAACAAGCCATTTGAAGTAACAAGTAACAGTCTTCAACTATTTGGAAACCCACAACAGCCTAGAGTGGTCTTCGCAAATATTGAAGAAAATCATTTACTTATTCAGCTACAAAAGGATTTGGGAGAGTGTGTGGATTCTTTATCCATTAGTCGTGACGATAAATCATATATTCCTCATATTACCTTGGCTAAAAAGTGGCGAAATACGGAACCATTACGTCCATTATTAACATTCAAAGCACCTATTATTTTTGATGTGAACCATTTTTATCTTTATGAAATTCAACCAAGTAAGTCACCCAAATATAAACCAATCGTATATTTTCAATTAGGAGACGCGTAGCTATGGCACAACTTGTAAAACTTCAAGACTATATTTCTCGTTATCAAAAAGACTTAAAGAGGTATCCCACTCAATTCTTACGCTTAAAAAAAATTCAATGGGACAGAATGAAGTCTGAATGGGAATCAGGTGAGGATGTTCCTCATTGGGAGAATATAGAAGAAAAAGAATCGATTGAAAAGAAACAGTGGATGAAAAGCTTATTTTGGAAAAGAAAAGAAATAGAAATTTCGGAAGAATTAACACAGGAATCAACTTTTGAAGAAATAGAGGAAGAAGAAGATTTAAGCTTTTCTTTTGAACCAAATATAGTCTATCAACCTCAAAATTTAGAAGACTTAAAAAGAATGTATATGGATCAACTTTTTCATTTTCAAGTGAAGTGGGCTAGTTCCACTTTACTTGAAAAATCACATGTGGAACCGAAATACTTACGAGATAGTTTGCTAAGACAACTAACTCAAAATTTGCCGGACAATTACCTACTATTTTACTATCCTATTCTCCAACTTAAGAAAGCTCCTTTAGAGTTAGATATTTTACTTCTAACCCCCACAGAAGCGTTATGTATAAAAGTTTTGGAAGAAGAAAATATGGCTGCTTTTATTGGGAATGGAGATCGTTTTTGGACAAAAAAAGTAGGAACTACCGAAAAAAAATTACTTAATCCTACAATTGCATTAAATCGTATGGAAACCATTTTAACTCAAATTTTCAAACGGGATCATATAGAAATGCCTATTCGAAAAGTAATTATTTCTCGAAATGGTTATATAGATTTTCCAGGGGCTACATTTGGTATTCAATTCATAGATAAACGTATGTATCCTGAATGGTTTACACAATTAAAAAGTTCCAATTCGCCTATTAAGCATATGCAATTAAAAGCTGCTCAGGCCATATTAACGATGGTCCAAACAACTTCTTATCATCGGGTGGGGTGGGAAGTAGACGTAGAGGATGATTATTGATGAACGTACTAATTATCGTAAATCCTCTAGCGGGTAACGGTAAAGCGTTACCCAGGTGGGAACGTTTTAGAAAGACACTAACATTCTCATATGAAGTATTAATGACAAAAGGACCTAAAGATGCGACCAGTATTGCAAAAAAAGCGTCGGAAATGCATGAACAACTACTACTTATTGCGTTTGGTGGGGATGGAACCGCGCATGAAGTGATTGAAGGTGTAATAGGATGTACCCATTGTACAGTGGGGGTGGTTGGAGCTGGATCTGGCAATGACTTTGGCAGAGGGTTTGTGTCTTTCAAAACCGCGGCTCAACTGAATCATTACGTCTCTTCATCCTTGTTAACAAAATCTATTGATATAGGACTCTTAAAATTAAAAGATAAAGATTGCTATTTTGTTAACAATGCAGGGATTGGATTTGATGCAACAGTTGCTTTTAATGTCAATCATTCCTCTCTAAAAAAAAGGTTG
>JBFELW010000201.1:0-4770 GCA_041551995.1 Paenisporosarcina sp. | reverse complement strand
GGGCTCATGTCCGCACGACCTGTTGTATGAAATCGTATGGCGTTTAAAATATGTTCATCATCAATGCCAAATTCACGTTCAGCCATATATGCGCCTACTGGTGCATGCCATAGTTCATGATGAAAGTCGAGTAATAGTGGATTCAGATGCTCTTTTTGAATAATATGTTTCATCCATTCGGGCTTTGAAAACTTTGCAATGTCATGAAAAATCGAAGCAGTTTCAGCATTCTCTTGAGAAACATCATAATGAGAGGCTAAATGTATAGCCGTTTCCATTACTCCTAGTGTATGAACATATCGAGGTTCAGGCATATGCTGCCGCACAGCTGCCAAATAATTATCTCGATTCATATAAACTCTCCTGACGAATATACTCTTGCACAGCATTTGGGATTAATAATGATACATCTTGTTTATCCAATATACGTTTTCTCAGCATCGTAGAAGACAAATCAATTTGTGGTGCTTCAATTAGGGTAACCGGATACTGAGTATTCAATTCATAACCTGGTCTCTTCACACCAATCATTTTAACAAATTTCATTAAATCATCAATACGGTGCCATTTTGGTAAGTACGCAATCATATCTCCGCCAATTAAAAAACTAAACGTTGTGTCTGGTTCTTTTTTTTGCAGTTCAGACATCGTATCAAATGAATAAGAGACGCCACCAAGATCCATTTCAATTGTTTCAACAACAAAGTATGGGAATGGTTCAATCGCTAAACGAACCATTTCTAACCTCTGGTTTGCAGTTTCTAATTCATTCGTTTCTTTATGAGGTGGTATAGCATTTGGCATAAATCGCATTTCATCAAACTCAAGTGCGTGATAAACTTCATTTGCCATGATTAAATGTCCTATATGTGGAGGGTTAAAAGTACCTCCAAAAATACAGACTCTCTTCATGCTTATCCCTTTGTCGGTAGAACAATTTTTTTATTGTTTTTAGATGGCTTATATAAAACAACCGTCAAACCAATTAACTGAACAAGCTCAGACTTCGTGCCTTTAGCTAATTTTTCAGCAACTTCATTCTTATCATCTTCATTATTCGTTAGTATACTCACCTTTAGTAATTCACGAACTTCTATAGCTTCTTCAATTTGTTTAAGCATATGATCATTTACTCCACCTTTTCCTACTTGGAAAATAGGTGTTAAATGATGTGCTTCACTACGCAAAAAGCGCTTTTGTTTACTTGTTAACATGGGGACCTCCTAATAGTTGTTCTAAATCTTTAATCATTTGTTCAGTATTTGCTTGACGAGTTGTCCACTTTAGAAAAGAAAGTGAGCCTTGATGGACAAACATCCCAAGTCCTGTCACAATCTTTGCTCTCTTTTCTTTTGCTTCTATTAAAAAAGGCGTCAATAATGGATTATACACAATATCAGCTACAATTGCTGATGGTTTTAATGATTTTAGTGACAAAGGAGAATCTATAGCACTATTCTTCATTCCAGCAGACGTCGTTTGAATGAGTATTTGAAAGGTTTCTATAAGGTTCTCTGCTTCATCTAAGGAATATGCTTGAGTTCCATTAATATCATGCATAAGTTTTTTTGCCGAAGCAAACGTACGGTTGGCACACGATATATTTGTATACCCATTCGCTTTCAACGCAAAGGAAATCCCTCTAGCAGCACCGCCAGCACCAATCACTAAGATAGATGAGTGTTTATAGCAACTGCCTATAACCTCTTCTAAGGATTGTACAAAACCAGCCCCATCCGTATTGTAACCAGTTAGACTTCCATCTTCCTCAACCACTACAGTATTAACGGCTCCCATCCATTCAGCTGATTCATCTAAATGATCTAAATATGGGATTATAGCTTCTTTATGAGGTAAGGTCACATTCCACCCGCTAGCCCCTAATAATTTTAGAGATAACACAGCTTGTTCTAACTTTTCTTTTTTCACTTGAATGGGAATATAACTCGCATCCAGTCCTTGTTCTGCAAACCAAGCAGTGTGCATGATAGGAGACATGGAATGCGAAATCGGATCACCAATAACTGCATACCATTTTTTCAAAGCAATTCACTCCTAAATTAAAGAAGGACGCAACTGTATCTCTACACCTTTAGGTGCATAAGCCGCAATGACAACATTAGGCTTGTTGATGGTAATCCAGCCTAATCCAGAGAACACGATATCAGTCTTTCCTTCTTTTATAGAAAATTCATGACGAACAAGTGATGGAAAGTTTTCTTTAAATGCATCCGAAGGTGGAGCCAACATACCTCCTTGATGGTTTTCAAATAAAGTATCCGCATTTTCTAACTTCGTTCGATGAATCGTTAGATCATTTGAGATATGGACTGTGAAAGATGAACGTTCACCTTGAATGAAATCAAAACGAGCAAGACCGCCTAAAAATAAAGTTTGTCCACCGTTCATTTGGAAAATCTTTGGTTTGATTTCTTTTTTCGGTGTAATCCATTTCAGCTCAGAAGAATCTAAAAAATGTGCCATTTGATGATGATTTATAATACCAGGGGTATCATAAATTGCCTTATCATCGTCAAGAGGAATTTCAATTAAATCAAGTGTAGTACCAGGGAAGTGTGAGGTAGTAATAACTTCATTTTCACCTGTGACTTGTTTAATGATTCGATTGATAAATGTAGACTTACCAACGTTAGTACATCCTACTACATAAGCATCTTTTCCATCACGATATTTATCAATTGCTTCCATAGCTTCAGTCATCCCAGTGCCTTTATGTGCACTGACTAAAAGAACATCAATAGGTTGAAGTCCTAATTTTTTGGCTTCTTGTTTTAACCAATGAATCACTCTATTTTTTTTCACGGATTTAGGTAATAGGTCAACTTTATTTGCTACTAGAAGAATTGGATTATTTCCTACAAAGCGATGTAGTCCAGGTAACCAGCTTCCATTAAAATCAAATATATCAACAATTTTAACAATTAATCCTTGTTCTTGTCCGAGACTATTTAATATACGTAAAAAATCATCATCTGTTAGTGAAACAGGCTGAAGTTCGTTGTAGTTTTTTAAACGAAAGCACCGTTGACAAATGATGACGTCTTTTTCTAAAGATGATGGTGGTGCATATCCATGTTCTTTTGAATTTTCTGTTTGTATGTGTGTACCGCATCCGATACATGTTGGATTATTACTCAAACTTCTTCCTCCCAAGTTACGTAGCCTCTTCTTTTTAATGAACTGAAAATTCGACGTTCAACCAACCTGTTAAATCGAGTGAAAAATCCATCTGAGCTAGCTACAGGTAATACTAATATGGTGTGTAGTTTCATACGATTACCGCCAACAACATCTGTTAGCAATTGATCTCCAATCACAACCACTTCTTCTTTTTTTACGTCCATAATATGAAGAGCCTTTCGAAAAGCTTTTCCCATTGGTTTTCTAGCCTGAAAAATAAAAGGAATACCTAAAGGATCCGCAAATGACTTGACTCGCATAGCATTGTTGTTTGATACAATTGTCACTTGTATACCTGCGTCTTTTAACCCTTTAAGCCATTCAACTAATTTCGGTGTTGCGTCAGGTCTGTCCCATTCGACAAGAGTGTTATCTAAATCCGTTATAATAGCCCGAATTCCTTTCTCTTGTAAATGTTCTGCTGAAATGTGAAAAATGCTTTTGACAAATTCACTTGGTAAAAAATTCCGATACAATGTAACACACTCCGTTCAAGCAAATTTTCTGTCATTATTATAACATAGTCCCGATTTTCTCACCCACGTGAACACGAGTGTTGGGTTCTATATGATGATCAAAGACAAAAGAATCTTTTTCGAATAATAAAACAACCGTTGATCCAAAGGTGAAATAACCTATTTCATCGCCTTTTCTCCAGTCTTTGGCTTGGTTTGTAATTTGAATGGAATTGACAAACATCGCACCTACATTGACAACCGCACAACTTTTTTTATTTGGACAAATCAGATGTGAAATATGACGATAATTACCGCTAATCGGAGATTTACCATAGGTTAATCCTACTTGGTTTACAGGATATGATTTAATACCTAACACATATTGCTTTTTAATATACCCATCTACAGGACTATGAATCCTATGGTAATCTGCTGGGCTTAAATAGAAAACCGCATACAGTCCGTCTTCGTATAAAGATGCATAGTCAGTATTCCCTAAAAGATCATTGACTGTATATGACTTTCCCTTCACAGAAAAAGTCCCACGTTTAGAAATAGAACCAACGGACTCTATTTTTGCATCAACCGGGCTTATGATGGCGTCCTTATAGTTTGAAACAGGACGGTGGCTCAGATTTAATTGACGAATGAAAAAATCATGAAGGGTTTCAAAAGATTCTTTTGGCTGAGAAACTTCTTTCATGTCAATACCATACGTATGTATATATGATGAAATAAGTTTTCGACTCCATTTGGATTTAGTTACTTTTTGCAGTAATGCAGATGATCTTTCTCCATTGGTTAACTCAACTAGTAACTGATAAACCTTTTGTTTCATTTTCTACCTCCTAATTAAAATCGCTCTACCTTTTTTATTATGTACGAAGTATAATGGTTAAATAGCTTATAAGCAAAGGAGTATTGTCCATTGTTTTTATTAAATCGATTGGATTACACGTTCAAAAAAATGAAATCACATGCAGCAAATATGATTACAATAGGTAATTTATCCTTTGGTGGAGCCTCAATTATGACAACCTTAAACGAATCCTATAGCTATAGCGTTTTATTTATCTTTATAGCAGCATTACTCGATCGATTCGATGGGATG